>JAYTVF010000278.1:0-5132 GCA_043744155.1 Acidimicrobiia bacterium
GATGCGGTCGGGGTGACGGAGGGCGAGTTCAACGACACGAACCCGCTGGAACGCCGCAAGGCCGAATCACTCAAGAAGCTTCTCGATCAAGTCGCTGCGGGTGTGCGTGACGCCGATGTTGTGTCGTCGATCGCCGGCCGTCTCGCTCGACTTGACCGGGTGATCTCGAACGACGATCGGACCCAGCTCGCCGATGCGGCGAACGGGCTCGGCTTGGCGGAGCTTGTACGCGCGCTTACCGACTCGGTTGATATCGACATTGCGTGGGAGAAAGCGAAGTCGGCCAATGGTGGGGTCGACCCGACTGATGAACAGCTGGCTGTCGCTCGTGGCGAGATGCTGGAGGCGTCGTGTCGGCTGCTGGCCGAGCGGCCAAAGCTGCGCGAGAAGCTGATCGACGTTCGGCGCAGTTACGCGCAGGTGCTCGACGAGACCTCGAAGGACGAAGTCATCGATGCCGGGTTCTCGCGTGACGCCACCGACCGGGCACGGGCGACGATCGACTCGTGGCAGGCATACGTTGCGGAGCACAAGGACGACATCGACGCGCTGCAGATCCTGTACTCCCGCCCCTATGGGAAGCGCCTCACCTTGAAGGCGATCAAGGAACTGGCGTCGGCGATTGGGCGGCCGCCTTACAACTGGACTCCCGAGCGACTGTGGCAGGCGTACGAGGCGCTCGACGCTTCCACCGTGCGCGGGTCTGCGGGGAAGCAGTTCACGAACCTGATCTCACTCGTGCACAAGGCGTTGGAGCCCGACAGTGAGTTGGTGGCCTATCCGCTCACTGTGGCCGAACGGTACGCCAACTGGCTCGCCCAGCAGGCACAGTCCGGGGTCACCTTTACCGACGACCAGCGTATCTGGCTTGACCGTATCAAGGACCACTTGATCACCAGCCTCACGATCGCGCCCGATGACTTCGAACTCGAACCCTTCGTCAGCCACGGCGGATTCGGCCGGGCCAACTTGACCTTCGGTGGGCGGCTTGCTCCGATCCTCGACCAACTCGCCGAAGAACTTGCCGCATGACCGAATTGCCGCCGGGCTGGGCCATCGCCGAGCTTCAAGAGATCGCCGAGGTCCGACTCGGCCGCCAGCGGTCACCAGACCGTGCAACGGGAGAACGTATGCGCCCATATCTCCGGGCGGCGAATGTCGGATGGCGGGGCTTGAAGTTCGATGACGTCAAGGAGATGGCTTTCACGGAGCGCGAGTCTGAGACGTACGAACTTCGTCGTGGCGACATACTCATGGCGGAAGCATCAGGAAGTCCGGGCGAGGTCGGTAAGCCAGGCATCTACAACGGCGAACTCGAGGGGTGTTGCTTCCAGAACACCTTGATGCGGGTGCGCTTGATGCCTGAGTTCTCATCCTCGTTTTTCGAGTTCTTCCTTCGCGAACAAGCGTTGAATGGGCGATTCGCCGCTGGATCGAGGGGCGTAGGAATTCACCATCTTGGTGCCGCTGCTCTATCTGTTTGGCCGGTGCCGGTCGTGCCATTTTGCGAACAGAATCGGATTGTCGAGGCTATCGAAGAATCATTTTCCAAGCTCGATGCCGGCGAAGCCGCATTGCGCACAACCCGCCAGAAACTCAAGCGTATGCGCGACGCGATTCTCAGTGCGGCCGTCACGGGCCAGCTTGTCCCACAAGACCCGACGGACACGCCCGCCTGCAAATTTGTCACGAACCCGCTTTCAGCCACGGATGGCACGACTCTTCCGTCTAGCTGGAGTTGGGCGAGGCTCGCGGAAGTTGCCGAGGTTCGACTTGGACGGCAACGCTCTCCAGATCGAGCACAAGGGGAACGAATGAGGCCCTACCTCCGTGCTGCCAACGTCACATGGAAAGGTTTGGCATTGGCTGACGTCAATGAGATGGCCTTTACCGAAGCCGAGTCGAAGGTCTTCGAACTCGAGGTTGGCGACATTCTGTTGTCGGAGGCATCAGGCAGCCCCGGCGAGGTTGGGAAGCCCGGGCAGTATCGCGGCGAGATACCTGGTTGCTGTTTCCAGAACACTCTGCTGCGCGTTCGATTCCCTCCGCCCTTCGATCCCGACTTCTTCGAGCACTATCTTCGTCACCAAGCATCAACCGGAAGGTTTGCTGCGGGTTCGCGTGGGGTTGGAATTCACCATCTTGGAGCAAAGGCGCTTTCGGATTGGCCTGTTCCGATTCCTCCGCCCCAACAACAGCGTCGCATAGTCAATGAAGTTGACCGCTATTTGTCTGTCATCGATGCCTGCGATCGTGCTGTCGACGCTGGGCTGACCCTATCGGCGGCGTTGCGGCGGTCGGTGCTGAAGGCCGCGTTCGAGGGACGGCTGGCACCGCAGGATCCATCGGACGAGCCGGCGTCAGTGTTGCTGGAACGTATTCGCGCCGATCGGGTCGCGAGTGGACCGGCGAAGAGCGGCCGTGGTCGCAAGAAGGTGGAGACGTCATGAGTACTTCGAATCAGTTGGTGCAGAAGCTGTGGAACTTTTGCAACGTGCTGCGCGACGACGGGGTGTCGACTATCGAATACGTGGAGCAGCTCACGTACCTGTTGTTCTTAAAGATGGCCGACGAGCGTCAGCATGCCGGGCTTGGCGAGGTCGTTCCCCTCGGTCTCGATTGGCAGTCGTTGCTGGATCGTGACGGCGACGACCTCGAGGTCCACTACCGCCACATCCTGGAGTCGCTTGGCAAGCGGCAGGGGACGCTCGGCACGATCTACCGCAAGGCGCAGAATCGGATCCAAGACCCCGCGAAGTTGCGTCGACTCGTGGTGAATCTGATCAACGAGGAGACGTGGACGTCGGTTGATGCGGACCTCAAGGGAGACGCTTACGAGGGACTACTGCAGAAGGGCGCTGAGGACACCAAGTCGGGTGCCGGCCAGTACTTCACGCCTCGTCCACTCATCCGGGCGATGATGGCGTGCCTGGCACCGAAGCCGGGCGAGACGGTGGCCGATCCGGCTTGTGGTACGGGCGGGTTCCTGCTGGCGGCGAACGAGTGGATCGTGGAGCATCACATCGCCGAGATGGACGCCGACGACAAGCGCTTCCTCCGTGATGAGTCGGTGCTTGGTTGGGAGATTGTCGATGGCACCGCTCGCCTGTGTGCGATGAACCTGCTGCTGCACGGGATCGGGTCGCCGTCGGGCAAGAGCCTCGTGACGGTGGCCGATGCCCTGCGTGGCGACCCGGGCGTGCGTGTCGACGTGATCGCTGCCAACCCGCCGTTCGGGCGCAAGTCGTCGATGACGATGGTCAACGAGGCCGGCGAGTCTGAGCGCGAAGACCTCGTGATCGTGCGTGACGACTTCTGGGCGTCGACATCGAACAAGCAGCTGAACTTCCTGCAGCACATCAAGACGATGCTCAAGATCGGCGGTCGTGCCGCTGTGGTGTTGCCTGACAACGTGCTGTTCGAGGCCGGTGCGGGCGAGATCATACGTCGGCGGTTGTTGTCCGATTGCGATCTGCACACGATCCTGCGCCTGCCGACTGGCATCTTCTACGCCCAGGGCGTGAAGGCCAATGTGCTGTTCTTCGAACGCAAACCGGCGGCCGCCGATCCGTGGACGAAGGCCACGTGGGTCTACGACCTGCGCACCAACATGCATTTCACCTTGAAGACCAAGCCTCTCCGCTTCGAAGACCTCACCGACTTCGTCGACTGCTACAAGCCGGACGATCGTTCGAAGCGCGTCGAGTCGGAACGATTCCATAAGTTCACATACCAAGAACTAATGGCACGTGACAAGGCAAACCTCGACATCACGTGGCTACGCGACGACTCTCTGGACGACGCCAGCTCGCTTCCCTCGCCCGCACTGCTCGCCGCCGAGATCGTCGAAGAACTCGAAGCGGCTCTCGCCAATTTCAGCGAGCTCGCGTTGAGTCTTCCCTTCTCGGACTCAGAATCTACGAAGACCAAGTCTTCGGTGCTCTGACAACGCATATGGTTTTTGTCATGCCAGGCACGGGTTCCGCGGCGAACCGGATGTGTCGCATGCGGTCGGCGCGCCACGCCGTGCCCGCGAAGCTAAATGTCATCCGAGGTTCAAAACGCTGATGTGGATCACTTCGGACGTTGAACTCCCTGACGCGCTCATCACTGCGTACAACGAAGAGAGACTCGTCTTCTTCATCGGCGCAGGAGCGTCGATGGCTCCGCCCTCATCGTTGCCATCATTCTTTGCTCTCGCAAAGGAGATCGCCGAGGCTTGTGGTAGGACCTGGCTCGATGATGACCCCCGCGGGCTCGATGGGGTCTTGGGCGACCTTGACTCGGATGCGGTTACGGACGTCCACCAGCGCGTTGCCGCGATCATCGGAAATCCCGCATCCCTACCAAACACTCTTCACCGTTCGATTGCTCGATTGGCCGCAGGCGGTGGCCCGCTTCGAATCGTCACAACGAACTACGACCGACATTTGGAAACGGTTCTCGAACCACTCTTCCAAGGGTCCGTGCCGTCATTTCATGCCCCGGCGCTGCCGGTTGGTGATGAGTTCGAAGGAGTGGTCTATCTCCACGGATCGTTAAGTCGAGCGTCGGAGAGTTTGGTCGTCACGGATTCGGATTTTGGACGCGCGTATCTAACCGATGCATGGGCCGCCCGATTTCTTGAACGCATGTTTCGAAAGTTCGCCGTGCTGTTTGTTGGCTACAGCCACACCGATGTCGTGATGCGATACCTGGCGCGCGGTCTGCCGAGAGATAGTGAACGGTATTCGCTAACGGATGCACCAGGGAGCGGCGACTGGAAGCGGTTTGGTATCCGGTCCATCGGCTACCAGCACAACGGGGACCACGCAGAGCTCAGTAAGGCGTTGGAGCGGTGGGCGGACCTGTCTGAGATGGACCTTCTCAGTCACGAGAAACACCTTGCTTCCATTCTTGGGGGGTCACCCTGGACGACGAGCCGTGATGAGGATTCGTACGTCAGGGCCAGTATTGATGATCCCGTGAGGGTCGCATTCTTCTCCAAGCATGCGACGCAGCTTGACTGGCTCGAATGGTTTGCGGGGCAGGCGCAGTTTGCAACACTCCATGAGTCGAACCCGAGCCCTGGCTCGCAGTCGACGGCGCTAGCGGAATGGATTGCCGATAAGTGTGTTGTGGCTGATGAGATC
>JAYTVF010000279.1:0-5052 GCA_043744155.1 Acidimicrobiia bacterium
AACTCGGCCAATACCGGTGCTCGGTACTCGCCCAGAAGCGCCTCAAGTGCGGCGAGGATCCCTTGGTTGAGGGGAACGGATGACGGCACGCCACCGTCAACGGTGATGTGACCGTCGCGTAGCACCAATGTGGCACGCGGGTTGCGGCCCAGAAAGCTGAATCGGCTCCAACGCTCGCCGTGCTCGACGGACTCAAGGAGGAAGCCAGGTCGGTCCCCCACCAACTTCAAATACGCGGACACGGGTGTCTCGACGTCGGCCAAGATCTCGGTCCAGACAGGTACGACCGTGTGCTGCGCAGCCAGAGTACGAAACTCGTCAAAGCTTGGTTTCAGCGCCAGATCGGCCGTCACTGCTTGGCCCCAAAGGGTTGAAAGAAGCAGGAATAGTTGCCGGTGTGACAGGCCCCGCTGCCCTCTTGGGCCACCACGAACAGCAGGGTGTCACCGTCGCAGTCGTAGAATGCTTCCTTCACCCACTGCACCTCACCGCTGGTATCGCCTTTGCGCCACACTTCTTGGCGGCTGCGACTCCAAAACACCGTGCGTCCCTCAGCCATCGTGAGTTGCAACGTTTCGGCGTTCATGTACGCCATCATCAGCACCTTGCCGGTGTCATGGGCTTGCACGATGGCGGGCACAAGGCCGTTGGCGTCATACTTCACGACGGCGAGTTGGGCAGGGGTGGCGTTTATAGGGGTGCCAGTAGGCATGCACCCATGCTAGGCCGAGCCATTCCGGACGCCCTGATCTTAACGGCGCATGCTCGAGCGAGGCGTCGAACGCGAGTCCACCTACCGGTAAAGCCCCGGTCCGGACGTTCGCTTCGCGGCGCATGCTCGAGCGAGTCGTCGAACGCCAGGCCAACTACAGGTAGAGCCCCGTCGATCCTTCGTTGCGAGTGGCGGCCACCGCGTGCAGGTCTCGCTCGCGCAGCATGATGAGGTCTTCGCCGCCAACCTCGACCTCGTAGCGATCCTCCGCCGAAAAGAGCACGCGATCGCCCAGTTCAGCAGCCCGAACCGACGGCCCGAGGGCCACGATTTCGGCCCAAACCAGCCGCTTGGCCACCTGCGCTGTCGCCGGGATGAGGATGCCCCCCGTCGAGCGGCGATCGCCGTCATCCTTGGCGAGACGCACCAGGATTCGGTCGTTCAGCATCTTGATCGCCATTTTTGTATCGCTCTTCGACATCGGCTCTACGGTACCGGCGGTATCGGTTCCGGAACGACTTCGGCGGCTCAGAACTGAACTTTACCGATTCCTAACGAAGGCATTGCCGAATCCTTACGTGTCCTTATGAATTCGGGCGTATCTGTAGAAGCGGCGTCTATCACTTCACACAACTCGGGAGAAACAATGTCAATCACTGGCGGAAACATCACGATCAGCTCACCCCATTCAGCCATGTCGACGGCAATGGGTGTACGGCTCGTCGCCATCGGCGGCCTCATCGTCACCGCGATCATTCATGCCAAGGAGGTGGAACACAAGCTGGAGGAAGTGCGCTATCTCGGCATGGGTTATCTGTTGCTCATCGTCGCCGCTGGCATTGCCGCAGGCCTGCTCTTGGCTCGAGACTCACGTGGTTGGTGGCTCGGCGGCGCGGTATGCGCCGCCACATTGATCGGCTACACGCTCACTAGAACAACCGGCCTGCCGCTTTCCAGCGACGACATCGGCAACTGGAGCGAGACGCCAGCCATCATCGCGGGCCTCGCCGAGATCGCAGTTGTGGCCGCCACGGTCGTGGCCCTACACGGCAATCGCTCGAAGGCGTAACGCGATACTCGCTCGCGAGCCGCAGCCTCAAACGGTGGAGAGGGGTTCAGCCCCTGGACCTCGACTGTCGCATCACTCGTTCGGTCGCTACGGCCGAACGGTGATGCCGGCGGCGGCCAACACCGCTTTTGCCTCGCCAACCGTGTGCTCGCCGAAATGGAAGATCGAGGCCGCCAATACTGCGTCAGCATGGCCAGCGGTGATGCCTTCCACCATGTGATGCAGGTTACCGACACCGCCCGACGCAATCACCGACACCGACACCGAATCGGCGATAGCCCGAGTGAGCGCAAGATCGAAGCCATCACGGGTGCCATCGCGGTCCATCGAAGTGAGCAAAATCTCACCGGCTCCCAAACGCACGGCTTCCACCGCCCAGGCAACAGCGTCGATGCCGGTGGGGGTACGTCCGCCGTGAAGGTACACCTCGAATCCACCGCTGGCGTTCAACTTGGCGTCGATGGCGCACACCACGCACTGTGCGCCAAACACCGTGGCAATCTCAGCGATGAGCTGCGGCCGCTCAACGGCGGCAGTGTTCACGCTCACCTTGTCGGCGCCCGCCCGAAGCATCCGGCGAGCATCGTCGACGGTGCGGATACCGCCCCCCACCGTCAGGGGAATGAAGACCTGTTCGGCCGTGCGGTTGACGACCTCGACCATCGTCTCGCGACCGTCTGATGACGCCGTGATATCGAGAAAGACCAGCTCATCGGCACCTTGGCTGTCGTAGCGGGCCGCGAGTTCAACCGGATCGCCCGCATCCTGCAAGCCGACGAAGTTAACTCCTTTCACAACGCGCCCGTTGGTCACGTCGAGGCAGGGAATGACGCGAGCCGATTTCACGAGGCCCGCCAGATCGGCCGAGTCAGGCAGGTCGGCCCGCCGTCGCCCTTCAGGGACAGGTGACTGCCGTCATAGACATGTACCTCGACGCCAGCGGCTTCGAGCGCCCGCCGAGTGTTGGGGAGACCGTCGAGCATGATCACAACGCCGGGTCGTACGGCCAGCACGTTTGTGCCCATTGTCTCGTATTCGTCCGCGTCGACGCTGATCCACGCCACGCCACGCTCCCGTAGCGCCTCCAACAATGGGACCGGCGCCAGCGGTTCGAACACCACCGCCAGCGAGGTGTCCACCGGCGAGACGACGCTCATGAGGTGCAAGCAGATATCGGGGCCCCGATCATGGGGCATGTCCGCCCGGATCATGGAGGCACCTTCGGTGGCGAGGATCTTGGCGATCTGGCGATGGGCTTGCGCGTTCGTACGGTAGGTGCGACCAGCAATAAGCGTGCCGTCCTCCAGCCACATCAGGTCCCCTCCATCGGCCCGAGCGTCACCGTCCAAGCGACCAATGATCGGAACTCCGGCACGACTAAGAGCGTGTTCGGCCGCGGTGGACTCACCCTGGCGACTCGGTTTGGGCGAATGCAACACGATGGCACCGGAGCCGACGACGAACGCCGAGTCGTACATATAGACCGCGTCGACGAGGCCATCGAGCGCCGGAGCGATGTCGACCTCGCAGCCCACATCGAGCAACACCTCGATGAAGGCCTCGTGCTGGGCCAGCAACGTCATCGCATCGGGGGTCCGCCAGCCCGCGGCGGCCCAATCCCCGGCGATGGCTGGCGTTCGCACCATGACACGTCGAAGGGTTTGCACCGACGAGGTGACGCCGAACCGGTTCATGCCAGCACCTCAAGCGCCTCGGCCACCGAGAACCGGTTCTCGTAGAGGGCCTTGCCGGTGATGATGCCGCCCAGCATGCGGCCCCCGCCGCGCATCGCCGCCAACTCGCGCATATCAGCCAACGTGCCGACCCCACCGGAGGCGATGAGCGCAATACTCGTCCGCTCGAGCGCAGCCTGCAATCCGGCGACATCAGGCCCGGACAGTGTGCCGTCTCGGGTGATCTCTGTGATGATCACAGCGGAGACACCGGCGTCTTCAAAACGCGGCAGTACATCGAGCACGCTCGCACCTGCGCCTTTCATCCAACCACGCACCGCCACCTCGCCGCTACGGCCGTCGAGACCGAGAGCAGTCGGTTGCCGAGCGGCGATTCGGGCGACGAGGGCCGGATCCTCCATCGCTGCGGTGCCGATAATGACCCGGGCCACACCCAAGTCGGCCAGAGCTGCGGCGGCGAAAACCGATCGCACGCCCCCGCCGGTCTGAACCTGGGCCCGTCCGGCCACTGCGGCGGCGATAGCGCCTACGACGGCCCGGTTGGTTGGCTCCCCGGTACGTGCGGCGTCGAGGTCGACCACGTGTATCCAGCGAGCGCCCGCGTCGGCGAACTGGGAGGCAACTGCAGCCGGATCGTCACCGTAGATGGTTTCCTCATCGTAGTCGCCAAGGTGCAGGCGTACGACCTTCCCGGCGCGTAGGTCAATGGCTGGATAAAGGTCGATCATGTGACGCTCCGAACGAAATTGGCCAAAAGCGCGAGGCCCGCCGTGCTGCTCTTTTCGGGATGGAACTGGGTGGCGAAAATGTTTGCCTGTCGGATGGCGGCGGTCACCTCGACGCCGTAGTCGCAGGTTGCGGCGATGACGGTCGGGTCAGCCGGTACGCCGTGCAGGCTGTGGACGAAATACATCCAGGCGTCGTCGGTCAAGCCAGCCAGCATTGGGTCATCGGTTCGGCGGGCCCTCAATCGGTTCCATTGCATCTGCGGACGCTTCACCGTGTCGGGCAACCAGCGCACCATGCCCGGCACCAGCCCGAGCCCAGCCCGACCCGGCAATTCATCGCTCCCGTCGAAGAGCATCTGCATACCAACGCAGATGCCCAAAAATGGCCGTGGGCTGAGCGCCGACTCCCGAGCTACGTCGGCCAGCCCGGCGTCATCGAGCGCATCCATGCAGGCACCGAAGGCGCCGACGCCGGGCAGCACAACGGCGTCTGCGGCGGCCGCGTCGGCCGCGCTGGTGGTCAGTTTGGCTTCGGCACCGACCTTTTCCAGCGCCTTTTGCGCTGAGCGAAGGTTGCCAATGCCATAGTCGAGCACGGCGACGCGCGGCCGCTTCATAGCGACCCTTTGGTGGACGGCACGGCATCTCCCTCGATGCGAATCGCATCTCGTAGACAGCGAGCCAAGCCTTTGAATGACGCCTCGATGACATGGTGGGTATTGCGACCGGCCCGACGGTTCACATGCAACGTGATGCCCGCCGCGGTGGCGAAACTCACGAAGAAATGCTCGGCCATCTCCGGATTGAATGGCGGTGTTCCCAGCGCCATCGCCTCGACGAACGGCAGCT
>JAYTVF010000280.1:0-18855 GCA_043744155.1 Acidimicrobiia bacterium
GCCAACGGCGCGCCAAGGCGACTGTCGAGCAGCCGAGTGGGAGGCGTCACCAAGAACGTCGGACCTGCCCCAAACACACCGAGCAGATCGACGACCAGATCGGTCGGCTGGTTGCTGAACACGCACACCGAGCGATCAGCACCAAGACCGACCATTGCCTCGTTGGCCACGTCGCGCCCGGCCAACGTGTTGACGTTCGACGTGCTGGGCACCGGCGCCGCGCACGGAAAGACGGTGAGAAATCCCGCAGACTGTGTGCGAGTGGCGGTCACATTGAGGACCACCGCACTCGAACCGGCGACGACTCCCGCTACGGCGACAAGATCGAGCCGAACCGTTGATCCGGCCGCGACGGGCCCGACTGGCAGGCCGAAACCGCTTCGACTGTCGGCGATGCGAATCGGTGTTCGGGCGGAAAAGCCAGTGCCGCCCGCATCAAACCAGCCGAGCAGGTCGAGCAGCAGATCAGTTCCGGGCTGGGTGAAGACGCAGATGTCTCCCCGTTTGTCGATCGATACGGTCGCCAGGTTAGCCACCGGTGCTTCTACCCTGGCGTTCAGCGAGGATGTGTCCGGGATACCTTGATCGCACGGGAAGGCCGACAAGAAGCCAGCCGATTTGGTACCGACAGCGGTCACATTAACCGCAACAGCCACGGCGTTGGCTGGTACTCCAGCGGTTCCCGCCACGTGAACCGCCAGCACACAACCGGGTTCGAGCGCCGAACCGCCCATCCCCTGACGAGTGTCGACGATTCTCACCGGCGTCATGGGATGGAACCCGGATGGTTTGGGTATCGACGGAGCGGCTCGCAGACCCTCGGCGCAACCGGCGGGCACGTTGAACCACGCCGACTTCAAGCGCAAGGCCGACCGGAAGGCCTCACCAGAGACCGTGACCGAGCCAGCGGTGCCCCGCACTCGCACCGTCTTGACGCGCCCGCCCCACTCCCCTAGGCCGTTTCGCTCGACGACATCGATCGACAGCAGTTGTCCGATACCGACGAAAGCGGCTTCGATGGTCGTTCGAGGGACCGTCGCCGTCCACTGGTGCGCGCTGTTTGCCGACACGGCATCGCCAAGATCTTCAACGGGAGGAAAATTCCGACCGGAGGTGTAGCCGCCCGACGAGGCCGAAAATTGGGTGAACGCCAAGCCTCCAGCGCTGTTGCGGAGAACAACACCAGAGGTGGCCGTCACCGCGGCGTCGGTGCGAGGATCCTCGATCATGTCGACTGTTGCTGTTGCCCACGCACGTCGAGCCGCGCCGTTGAAGTTTTGGCAGTCGGGGGTATCACAACTCTGGGCGTAGGTGGCCCGAGTCTCGGTAAGTACGTATGTTCGCGCCGCGACAGCCTGGGCCCGTAGGGCATTGGCGCCCTTTCCGGCACCCGAGTCGCCCCATGACGCAATCGACTCTTGAGGCACAACGCCACGCAGGTACTGGTCGAGTGGAGCGGCGTTCACCGTGCGATTTTCGCCGTCGGTGCCGTTCACGATTTCAATGCTGCCTCGATAATGCTTCACCGAGCCGTCGGGCTGGCAGACACCGGGATTGTCGCCGGCTGACGCCAGTGCCGGATCGACCGACGGGGCTGACGCCACGAGTCGGGCACCGAGCGATGCCGACGCGAATGCCGCGTTCAACAGATGCCAACCGCTCGTGGGGAGGTCCAGAGCCGCGGGCGAGGTGTCGGCCGGGCACATCACCTGGTCGGATCGACCGTAGACCCGATAGGTCGCCGGGCCGGTTTCGCGGGCGACGACGGCGGTAAAGCGTCCCAAGCCACCGTCAGCGTTGGTACTCAGTAAACCGGCCGACTGAATGACCGTCGTCGCGGTCGCGTCCGCCAATGCCGTGAGGTTGATGCGCACGATGGTTGCTGGATCGACTGTGTCTCGGCTGGTACCGCCGTAATAGTGCGACAGGATCTGGGTCCAATCCCAGCCGTACTTCGTGGCGTACCCGAATGCACCCCACTGGCTGAGACCGTCGCCGTGTCCCGATCCACGGCCCGAAATGACGACGCTGTCGCCAAATGATCTCGGGGTGGCAGTCGCCGACGTGGGATGCACGCAGAGCGCCGAGAAAAGGGCCGTCGCTGCCACCGCGATTGTCACTCGCCGCGCCCGTTGTGTTCGATTGAGTCCCGTCATCAGAGGACAGACGCTATGTGCTCCCGGCAGCATCCGGGGATCGCCCCTACCGAAACCGGTAGGATCTTTGCCTTGTCCGATACACCCGTCACCGACGCGAACATGGCACGAAGTCCACTTCCTGAAGGCACCATCGCCGTCGGAACGGGCCTTGTGCTCTCGGGAATCTGCGCCTATGCCTTCATCGCACTCACCCGAAACGCCCTCTCGAACGGGGATCAAGAGGTCCTGCAGCTGTTGTGGTTCAGCACGTTTGCGCTGGCTCCGGGTTTCTTCCTCCCACTCGAGCAGGAGGTAGGCCGGGCCCTGTCACATCGTCGCACCCTCGGCCAAGGTGGCCTGCCTCTTGTGCGTCGGGCCGGACTGCTCGGTGGTGCCGTCGCTGCACTGCTTGTGATCGTGCTGGCCGCGCTCGGGCCGTATCTGACCCGCAGCCGCTTCCATGACAAAAGCGGTGTGGTGCTGGCCTTGATGTTGAGCGTGGTGACGTGGGCTGCGGCCCATCTCGGTCGCGGCATTCTGTCGGGCAGCGGTCGCTTCCGGCCCTACGGAATGCTGATGGGCCTTGACGGAGTGATCCGTATCGTCAGTTGCGGCGTACTTGCCGCGGCCGGAGTGACGTCTTTGATGGCCTACGCATTGCTCATCGGCCTTCCACCGATTCTTGCCATCGCCATCTCGTTTTCTCGCCAGCGGGGTCTGTTGCAACCTGGCCCGGAAGCCCCGTGGGTCGAGGTGACGAGCAATCTCGGCTGGCTGCTCCTCGGCTCGGTGGCTGCCGCCTTTCTAGTAAACGCCGGCCCTCTCTTGGCCAATCTATTGGCTCGATCAGCGGACAAGGCAGACAACGTCGCCTTCAGCACGACGGCCAAGCTCAGTACGAAGCTCAACGCCTTCTCCTACGCCATTTTGATCTCGCGAATTCCGTTGTTCATGTTCCAGGCAGTTCAGGCTGCTCTGCTTCCCAAGCTGGCCCGGCTCGCCGCCAAGGGTGCCTTCGATGAGTTTCGTAGCGGCCTGCGCACCTTGATGAAAGTTGTGGCCGCCGTGGCGGTACTGGGCGTCGTCGGCGCAGGGCTGCTCGGTCCCTTTGCATTGGGTATTGCGTTCAAGGTCAAGATCGGGAACCTGAACATGGCCGTGCTGGCCCTCGCCGCGGGTATCTATATGGCAGCCGTCGCCTGCGCTCAGGCCCTCATCGCCTTGCATCGCCATGCGTTGGTGGCCGTCGGTTGGCTGCTCGGCGTCGCGGCGGCGATCCTCATGCTCCCCTTTGGTAAGGCCCTCTTGGAGCGCGTCGAAGCGGCCTTGGTCGCCGGGTCGGCGGTGCCGCTCCTATTCTTCGGCGTCGTGCTTCGCCAAACCTTGGCGCATCCCAGCCATATCGATACGTCTCGCCTCACCGAGGCCCTGCTCGACCACCCGCTGGCCCCCTGAGAAAGACCAGGGTCAGATCACGAGCTGCGTGCGCGCCATTTTTCTGTCTCGAGGGCCAGGTCGTGAGAAACCATCCGTTTCACCAGTTGGGGGAAGGTCACCTCGGGAGCCCAGCCCAACTTGGTACGGGCCTTCGTGGCATCGCCGATGAGAAGATCGACCTCGGCCGGCCGCAAGAACCTTTCGTCGCGACGCACATGTCGCTCCCAATCCGTTATTCCCACTTCGGCGAAGGCGAGGGATACGAACTCGCGAATCGAGTGGGCTTCTCCGGTGGCGATCACATAGTCGTCGGCTTCATCCTGCTGCAACATGGCCCACATCGCCTTGACGTAGTCACCGGCATAGCCCCAATCCCGTTGTGTTTCCAGGGTGCCAAGTAGCACGTGGTCCTGCAGACCGAGCGAGATGCGAGCGACCGCGTTCGAAACTTTGCGGGTCACGAATTCCATCCCCCGGCGCTCACCTTCGTGGTTGAACAAAATGCCCGAACAGGCAAACATGCCGTAGGCGTCGCGGTAGTTGACAGTGATGTCATGCCCGAACACCTTGGCGCAGCCGTAAGGAGACCGCGGATAGAACGGAGTCTGCTCATTCTGGGGCGTCTCACGCACCTTTCCGAACACCTCAGACGACGACGCCTGATAGAAGCGGATCGGATTGTTTTCGGCCCCACCCACGATGCGGATGGCTTCCAACATCCGCAACACTCCGAGGCCGGACACGTTGGCGCTCAACTCGGCCTGGTTGAACGACACGTGCACGAACGACATGGCGGCAAGGTTGTAGACCTCGTCGGGACGCACGGCATCGATCGCGCTTACGAGCGATCCCATGTCGGCCAAGTCACCCGGGATCAGCTCGACATCGGGAAACTCCTGCAGGATCGCCTCTGTTCGGGGGTTGTTCTGGCCCCGCAAAAGGCCTGCCACCGAGTACCCCTTCGCGAGCAACAGTTCTGCCATGTGCTGGCCGTCTTGTCCGGTAATTCCGGTTATGAGTGCTCGGGGCACGATTCCTCCATGCTGAGAAGTTCCGCCGAGACCGTAGCGGGCGGTACCGTCTCGGCCATGCCCGCAGACCACGCCCTCGCCGTGGCCCTTGACGTCGGGCCGCTCATTGGCCCACCAACCGGCATCGGTCGATTCACCGCCGAACTGCAGCGGCATCTGCGCCTTCGGCACGACGTCAGTATTTTTCCCTATGTGCTGAGCTTCCGAGCAGAGTTGCCCGACCAGTCTCGGCGACTTCGCTACCCGGCCCACCTGGCCCTTTCGTTGTGGGCCCGCCATGATTGGCCGCGTGCGCGCGGCGCGCTACGCGGTGCCGAGGTTGTGCACGGCACCAACTATGTCGTGCCGCCAACCGGGTGGCCCACCGTGGTGAGCGTGCATGATCTGAGCCTTTTCGAGCGGCCGGATCTGGTACCACCGGTAGTGCGAACCTTCGGAGAAGTCATCCGTCGCGCGGTCGGGCGGGGGGCCTACGTGCACACTATCTCCCACGCGGTGGCGCGCGATGCCGCCACTTTGCTCGGCACCGACAGGGTTCGAGTGGTGTATCCCGGCCCGACCCACGATGTCAATCAGATACCGGGAGCGCTGCCCTCGGCCGTGGCCGACCAGCCCTTCATTCTCACCATGGGTACCCGTGAGCCGCGTAAGAACCTGCCCCGTCTGGTACAGGCATTCGAGTCCCTGGCCGCCTCCGTCCCCGACCTGTTACTGGTACTGGCCGGCGGTGCCGGTTCAGACGATCGGGCCATCGCTCAAGCCATCGCTGCGCTACCACCGTCGGCAGGCGCCCGAGTTCGTCAACTCGGCTACGTAGATGATGCCACCCGAGCGGCCCTTTTCTCCTCGGCCACGGCGTTCGCGTACCCCTCGCTCGACGAGGGATTCGGGCTACCGCTTCTGGAAGCGATGCACTTCGGGGTACCCATCGTGGCTTCGACCGCCGGGGCGATCCCCGAAATCACCGGCGGCGCAGCGCGGCTCGTTGACAGTAGCGATGTAGTCGGATTGGCGGCGGCGCTCGACGTCGTTCTGCACGACTGCGACGAGCGCGACAGGTTGGCGACAGCTGGTCGCCAACGCTGTACGGAGTTTTCCTGGACCGCGTCAGCCGAACAGATGGTGCAGCTCTATCGAGAGGTAAAGGAATCATCATGAATGTCACCGTGTTGTGTGGCGGCGTGGGCGCCGCCCGATATCTACGAGGCCTGCGTCAGGTCGTTCCCGAATCGAGCATCACCGCGATTGTGAACACTGGCGATGACACCGAGATGCACGGCCTGACGATCTGTCCCGACCTCGACACGATTACCTATACCCTCGCCGAGGCCACCGACACCGTTCGTGGCTGGGGTCTCGCCGACGAGACATGGAACGCGCTGGGCGCCCTCGACCGGTTCGCCACGGTGCGACCCACCTCCTCAACCGCCGGGGGGACGTGGTTCGGTCTCGGCGACAGGGACCTGGCCACTCACATGTACCGCACCCATCGACTGGATGAGGGGGCCACGCTGTCGCTGGTCACCGCCGAGATCACACGGGCCTGGGGGCTTTCGCTCGCCATGTTGCCGATGACCAACAACGCAGTGCGCACGATGGTGCACACCGTCGACCTGGGCGAGATCTCGTTCCAGGAGTATTTCGTACGCCATCATCACAGCGTCGCCGTGCAGTCGTTGCGGTTCGCCGGAGCAGAAGTGGCTCAAGTACCCGATGCCGTGCTTTCTGCCATTCTCGACGCAGATCGCATCGTCATCGCGCCCTCGAACCCCCTGGTTTCGATCGGGCCCATTCGTGCGCTGCCAGCGATCGAGTCGGCTCTACGGTCCCGACGGGTCGACACGGTGGCCATCTCCCCGATTGTGGGCGGAAAGGCGCTGAAAGGTCCAGCCGACCGGATGCTGGTGGAGCTTGGCTACCAAGCGTCGCAAGGTGCCATTGCATCGTTGTATGCGCCGATCGCTGGCGCGCTGATGATCGACTCCGTCGACATCGACCAAGCCCTTACGGTACGGGCCGCCGGGCTTGATTGCATCGTGACCGACACCGTGATGTCCGATCTCGTACGGGCCAAGACGGTCGCCGAGAAATCGCTGAAAGCGCTCCCGTAACCACCCGCTGAAAAATTTCCAGCGGACTGCTGGTAGTGTTCCACCTGTTGTGTGGGTGCAGCGTGGCGAGGGGTGGAGCGGATGGGCAGGCGGAATTTTCGGGCAATCTTTCTCGGTATCGTGCTGGTGGCCGCGCCGCTAGCAGCAGCCCGCGCCGACGCCTTCGTTACCCCGAATGAGGCAAGCGGCATGGCATTGCAGCCCGGGGCAGGCGGTTTCGTGGCGATCGCTCCGGTGCGAGTGCTCGATTCCCGCTTCTCTTTCGAAGGAGCATTGACGGCGAACGAGGTACGGTTTGTGACCGTTACGGGTACCGGGGCCGATTCGCCACCCCGTTACGCGGGCGCCGTGGCCCTCAACGTCACCGTCATCAACCCCAATGGCGGCTTTCTCAGCGTCTGGCCGGGCGACGAACCTGCACCTGACACCTCGGCGCTCAACTTCGACCAGAACCAGACGGTCGCCAACGCTGTCACGGTACGTGTGTCACCCTCGGGGCAGATCGCAGTAAGAAGCAGCGCAGCCACGAACCTCATCGTCGATGTCTTGGGCTGGTACGCGGCCGCGGCAACACTCAGCGATGGGTTCGGTGGCAGCCATGCCGTGCCAAGTGCTGGCGGTGGTTTTTTCGGGCTTCATCCCACTCGCATTCTCGACACCCGCTCGGCCGGAAAACTCCCGGCGAACCAAGGTCAGGCGCTGGTCGTCACACCCCCGGTTGATCTCGCCGGCACCGAGGTGGCAGCGGTCGTGCTCAACGTCACCGCCGTCGATGCTGACGCCGACGGTTTCACCAGCGTGGTGGGATGGGACGACGACCCCACAGCGGTTTCCACCGTGAGTTTCAACGCGCATCACGGCGCCGTCGCCAATCAAGTGACCGCTCGAGTTGGCCAGGACAACACCGTGATGTTGTATGCCTCGGCCTCTACCCATCTGCTCATTGACCTCATGGGCTTCTACACCAAGGGACCAACCATCGCAGGCGGTTTCACCCCCGTACCGAACCGGCGGCTGATGGACACGCGCCCTGCGGGCTACCGAGGCAACGCCAGTTTCGACATCGAGACCGAGACCTGGGATCTCGGCGTGGCCGGAACCGCATCGGTGCCGACAGCCGCCGCTGCGGTCACTCTGAACCTCACTGCGCTCACCCCATCTCGAGCCGGACATTTCAGCGTCTGGCCCGATGGCCAAGGCCGTCCGGCTACCTCGACCCTCAACGTTGGCCGGGGAGCGGTGCGAGCCAATGCAGTCACGGTCGGGTTGGGCCGTAACGACGGTGTGCACATCTTCAGCGACACCGACGCGGCGTTCCTGGTGGATGTCGCTGGTTGGTTTCGCTCACCGTTCGTCGCGTCGTAGCCCCGACGTCATACGGGCCACGCCGTCAGCGACGCTCGTCCACGGCGCCCAGGCCAGATGTATACGTGCGCGTACCGGCGAGACGGCGAAACGGGCGATGTCATCCTGGCGGGCGGTCACACGAGTCGCAAGCGGGGCCTGACCGCCCATCACCATGCGTTCAAGTTGGCGGATCGAGGTCTGCTGACCGGTACCGACGTTCACGACCAATCCGTTTCCCCGCTGCGCCGATCGCACCAGCGCGTCGACGGCATCATCCACATAGAGGAAATCTCGTGTCTGGCGCCCGTCGCCGTGGATCTCGGCCGCCTCGTTGCGTTCGGCGTACCCTGCAAATGCCGCGGCTACGCCGCGCTCTTGGCGTTGCCGGGGGCCGAATACGTTGACCAACGCCAGTACGGTGAACTCGACCGCGTGCTGCGATCGGTATAGTCGGCACACATCCACCACGGTGCGCATTGCGATGCCTCGAGCCGTCGAAGGCGCCGCTGGTTGCCCATCACGCACCGGTAGGTCTGCGGCCAAGACGTTGCCATACAGCGCCAGCGCGTCGACCGCTAGCACGACCTTGCCGATTCGGTGAAGGCGGGCGGCTTCCAAGACATTGGTACACGAGCCAACCAGCACGTCGAGGCACGTGCGGTCATGGCCCGCCGCGACGTCGATGACGTGATAGAGCAGGTCGGGCGAGCGCCGACCGATCAGATCGGCCAGATCGGGCGACCGGGCGTCGAGGTGATGGAACCGAAACGACCCGGTGTGGCTGGCCCGGGCTTCGGCCAAATTGGCCAGCGATCCGCCGGTAAGATCATCGACGACGTCGACGACGTGTCCTTCAGCCAGTAAGCGATCTACCAGGTGGGAGCCAACAAAACCGGCACCCCCGAAGATCATCACCTTCACGAAGGCCGTCGCTCGTCCACCAGTTGCTCTCCGTCACGCACGACGGCGTCGTCACCGAGCACGACGCCGGAAAGCGATGACTTTGCCCCTATCCGGGCACCGCGACCCAGGATCGAGTCGATGATGATGCAATCAGGGCCGACGCGCACGTCATCGAGCAGAACAGAATGCGTCACCGAAGTGCTCGCTCCGACGTGGCATCGATCGCCCACGATGCTGGCGGTGATGCGTGCGGTGTGATCGACGTGTGCGGTGGTAGGCACCGCGGCAAAGGCTGCCACACCGGCGCGGCCAGCGACGAGATCGGTATTGGCCTGCAGATACTGCTCTGGCCGTCCGGTGTCGAGCCAGTAGTCGGTGGTGGAATAGCCGACAAGGGATCCTTCCGCAGCGAGTGCGGGAAAGACTTCACGCTCGATCGAGACGCGGGCATCGAGCGGCACCAGGTCGAGCACTGAGGCTTCGAGCACATAGGTTCCGGCGTTGATCAGGTTGCTGGGTGCCTCGTCGCGGGCGGGCTTTTCCACGAAGCGGGCGATGCGATCGCCGACCATGTCCGCCACCCCGAACGCGCAGGGGTCTTCGACTTCGGTCAGATGTATCGTGCCTCGAGCGCCGCTGGCTCGATGCGCAGCCACCATCTTGGCGACATCGAGATCGGTGAGAATGTCGCCGTTCACGACCACGAAGGTGTCATCGATACCTACGTATCGGGCTGCGAAGGCCACGGCGCCGGCGGTGTCGAGCGGTTCTGGTTCGGTGGCATACACCAAGCGAGCGCCCGCGCAGCGGCCGTCGGGATACGCATCCTGGAACGCTTCAGTGCGAAAGCCAAGGGCCAACACCACTTCATCGACCCCGCCCGCGACCAGTCGTTCGACAATGCGCTCGACCATCGGCACCCGGCCGATCGGCAGCATGGGCTTGGGCGTGGTCAGCGTCAGCGGTCGCAACCGCGTGCCGAAGCCGCCGACGAGAACGACCGCTTTCATTACCCGATGGTGGTACTGCTGGCAGCCGCAACGGTCGTGGACGAGTCGCTCGAGGCCACCGTGGTGGCGCCCGCGATCGTGGTGGCACCGCCAGCGACGGTCGTGACTGTCGGCGGCGCACCAGTTGCGCTATCAGCCGCGCCCAGTGCGGTGAGATTCGCGGCCGTCGGCGGCTTCAACGTGTTCAAATCGACGCTGTTGTCATCGGGCGTGAAGGCGATGGTGATCGCCATACCACTTTTGTCAAAGCGAATCGAGTTGAAATCGGTCAAGTACTTTTTCGGCTCACCGGTGCTGGTGGCGTCCTCCCACACCAAGGCCTTTAGGCTCGACTTCTTGTCGCCGCATTTGTCGGTGCTGGTCATCGTGCCCAAGCTTTCGGGCATTTCAAACTTAGTGTCCGACAATTTGGCACCGACCAGCTTCAACCAGGTGCCGAGCTTGGCGTTCTTGCCGGTACCGGCTGAGCCATAGGGATGCACGTGAATGACGCCATCGCCGTGGCTGTGGATGCCCGTCACCTTGAACTGCTCATCGATCAGCTGATCGGCGGCGTTCTTTTGCTCGTTGTTGTTTTGGATGTTGCCGAGCCACTTGTCGCAGTTGTACACGCCGAAGGCCACATGGAAGTGGTCGTCCGTTGTTGGTTTTGTACCCGCCGCGGCGAGGCTGGACTGGCGGGAATACCACACTAGGAGCGTCCCGAGAATGATGACAATGGCGAGCGCGGCAGGGAAAATCTTCCCCCGAGGCTCACGGACTTTGACCCCGCGAGCGCTCTCCGCGACCTTGGCGACCTTCTTGGCTGACGATGCTTTACCCACGAGGGGAAGACTCTACAACCCTGCACCGCTACGCGCTGGTTCATGACGCTGAGCGAGCCATGAGTTCTTGAAAAAGCTGCTCGTAGGCAGCCGCTACCGAAGCAGGCGAAGCCCACTCCTCCACGAAGAGGCGCCCCCGTCGACCCATCTCCAGGCATCCATTCGGATCACCCAGCAAACGCCGCAAGCCCGCCACGAACGCCTCGGTATCATCGGGAGGCACGCAGACACCCGCGCCAGAGCGATGTACGAGGCGGTCGACCTCGGTATCTGCGTCGACACTGGCCAGTATCGGTCGGCCGGCGGCCAGAACCGAATAGGTCTTGGAAGGCACGCTTGAGCGGGCCAAGCCCTTCTTGAGCGGTACGAGGTGGATGTCGCCAGTTGCGAGCACCTCCGCCAAGCGTTCACGCGGCTGATACGGCGCGAACCGCACGTTGGTCAGTCCGGCAGTGGCGTGCTTCAACGGCTCCAATCCCGATCCCCCGCCATTGACGACGAAGACCACCGACGGGTCGTCTCGCCACTCGTGAGCGGCGTGCACGACCAGGTCGAGCGACTGGGAGAGACCCACGTTGCCGGCGTACAGCACCACGGTCTCGGCTCCGATACCGAGCTCACGACGATACGGGGTCATCCGATCCGTCGGCCGAATGGCTGCGGTGTCGACGAAGTTCGGAATGACGCGAATCTTGGTCTGGTGGGCGGGCGATACCTTGGCAACCAAGTTCTGTCGCAGATCTTCTGACAGCACGGTCACGGCGCCGGACCGCTGGTAGCTCAACCGTTCGACCCATCGGGCCAGCCCAATGACCCGGGCATTTCGAATCGCCCCGAGCTCGACGGCCACATCCGGAAAAACGTCTTGGATGTTGAACACCAGCGGCCCCCGGCGAACGAGGTGCATCCCCCAGCCGGTAAGCCCAAGGGTCAGCGGGGGCGACATGGCAAGCACGCCGTCCACACGCCCACCGCGCAAGCCGGCCAGACCCGCCAGGGCACTGAAGGCCAAGAACCCGGCTGCGCGCTGCGGAATCGAGGTCTTGTCGGTCGGGAACGGGTTGACGCGGGTGATCGAACCCCACTCGGTCCTTTCGACGCGCACCGCCCTGCCCGCCCAGGGCGCCTCAACGCGATGGTGCACGTACCACGGCAAAGCAGTGACAACATGTAGTTCGTGTCCACGATCGGCCAATTCCAGAACGATGCGAGTCATCACCTCGCCGGTTGGCGCGGTGTCGGGGGCGAAGTGGGGGCAAAGGACAGCGAGTTTCAACGGAAGGATCCCTAAATGACGAGAGTCGTGGCCAGGGTGTAGGCCGTGCGAAGGCGCTCGGCCGAGCCAGCCGCAGTAAATTGCGCAGCACGACGGTAGCCGCGCCCACGTAACTCGTCGGAAACTCCGGCACGGAAAAGCACCTGATGAATGCTTTGCGTCCAGCCCGCAACGTCATCGGGATCGACCAGTAGGCCGGCCGAATCAACGGCTTCGGGCAAGGCCGTACTGCGAGCAGCCACCACCGGACAGCCTGCGGCCATCGCCTCGAGCACGGGCAGGCCGAATCCCTCATAGCGACTGGGGAACGCCGTCACGTCGGCCAACCCATAGAGCCCAGCCAGGTCGGCAGCGGGAATCCGGCCCGGACGCACCACCTGGGATGCAATGCCGAGCCGGGAGGCCAGGCCGATGACGTCGGCTTCCACCGGTCCCTGCCCACCCGGCAACACCAGCCGCATGGTGGGGTATGCAGCCAGGAGCGGCTTCATTGCGGTCAGTAAAACCTCGTGATTCTTGTGCCGGTAGGTGATGGCGGGATACAGCACAACCCGACCGGGAAGGCCGTATGTTCGTCGCAGGTCGTCACTTTCGGTCGGCACCTCTCGGGCTGGCGGAGGGGCGTTCAAGGCCACCACGATCCGTTCCTCGGGTACGCCCAAAGCCGCTCCGACGGTATCGGCAACGAACTGACTGGGCGTAACGACGATGCTTGCTCGACGCACCGCCGCGGGGACGGCACGGCGCAGGTACTGCAGCTTGAGCCGTGAGAATGTCGCTGGAAACACCAGGTATTGGATGTCGTGCACGGTGACGACGATGGGTCCGCGCGAGCCGGGCGGCACCGTACCGCCGGCGTGGTGGACGACATCGAAGCGACGACGCCTGAACTGGCGATTCAGCCAGATAACCTCAGTCGCAACCCGCAACGCTCGGCGGTGCCCGCGCACCGGGGCCACGACCAATTCGCAGTTCGATGCCAGGCCAGGATGGGCGGAGGCGAAGCCGGGCAGCACAAAGAGCGTGATGCGATCCTGGCCCGCTTCCACCATGGCCCCGATCTGACGAGTGATGTATTCCTCGGAGCCACCGACACCTCCGGGAACCAACCACAACAGATTGACGCCGACGTTCACGCCACCACATCCCGATACGCCTGCATGGTGAGCGCGGCTGTTTTCGCCCATGTGAGGTCGGCGGCGCGGCGTCGTCCCGCCTCGCGCAGACGGACGGCATGAGCCAAGGCCTCAGTGATGCCCCTGGCGATATCGGCGGGACTACTCGGATCGATCAGCACCGCGGCACCGCCTGCGACCTCCTCGGTGCTCGTGCCCCGCGAGGTAACGACCGGTGTGCCATGCGCCATGGCTTCTGCGACCGGCAGACCGAAACCCTCCCGAAGGCTCGGATAGACGAAGACTGCGGCGCCTGCGTACATCGCCGCCAAGTCGTCCGCCGACAAAAATCCGATCGCCCGCACCCGATCACGAACCGATGCGGGAATGACGACATCGTCACCCCAGCCGAGCGGCCCGACCACGGCGAGATCGTGGCTGTCGTCCATCATCGCCAAGGCCGACAGCAGCCCGGCCAGATTCTTTCGCGGTTCCTGGGTACCAACGAACAGCAGATACGGGCGCGTAAGGCCGTAGCGGCCGCGTACGCTGGCGATATCGGCAGTCGTCACCGTTCGAACCGGATCGACACCGAGCGGCACGTGACGAAGCCGATCGGCACCGATGCCCGCATCGAGCGCATCTCCCATCGTGGCCAGCGATGAGCACAGAACGAGGTCGGCCTGACGTCTCACGACATCAAGCCCCTTTCGGAACAGGCCCACACCGCGGCTGGTGAACATGGCTGGGTCGTGCAGGAACGCCAAGTCGTGCAGCGTCACGACCAAGGGCTTTCGGGTGGGAGGCACCAAAATCGTCGTGGCGTGCACCACCGCGGGTCGTAGCACCGTCCATTCCACTCGTGGCCAGCGGGCGCGAGCCCAGATATCGTACATCACGGGCTGAAACAGCGGCACTCGACGCACGGGGATACATGGTGCGAATGGCCCCGAAGGTGGCCGACGGTGCCATGCCGCCAGCCCGATGAGTTCGAGATCGGGCTCAACGCGCAGGTGATCGAGCAGGCTATGTGTAGCCACTGCGGTTCCACCCGGTACCCGGTGCCAGAACTGTTCGACGGTGACGGCAACCCGCATCTCAACATTCTGGCCGCCAACGCGGCGTCAGACGCGAACGGTGTGACTCTCCTAGCATGACGCCCATGACATCGTTCTGGTCAGGTCGACGCGTGTTAGTGACCGGAGGCTCGGGATTTCTCGGTCGCGCCGTATGCGCGAAGCTGCGGGCCCGGGGCGCCGATGTCGTGGCCCCGACCCATGCAAGGGTCGATCTCACTCGTCAGGCTGCCGTCGATACGCTGATGGCCGAGGTCAAGCCCGACCAACTTATCCACTTAGCCGCCCGAGTCGGCGGTATCGGTTACAACCAGGTCGCCCCGGCCGAGTTGTACCTCGACAATCTGCTGATGGGCACCTATCTCATCGAGAGCGCACGCCACCACGATGTGCGAAAAACGGTTCTAGTTGGCACCGTCTGCTCGTATCCCAAGTTCACGCCGGTGCCCTTCCGCGAGACGGCCCTGTGGGACGGCTATCCCGAGGAGACCAACGCTCCCTACGGCATCGCCAAGAAGGCGCTTTTGATCCACGCTCAGGTAAATCGGGCCCAGTACGGCCAAGAGTCGATTTTCCTCATACCGACCAACCTGTACGGACCGGGAGACTCCTTCGATACTGCGGTCTCCCACGTCATTCCAGCCCTCATCCGCAAGTGCGTGGAAGCCATCGAGCATCAACATGATTCGATCGGCGTATGGGGGACCGGCGCGGCGTCGCGGGAGTACCTGTACGTTCACGACGCAGCCGAAGGGATCGTGCTGGCGGCTGAACACTATGAGGGTTTGGATCCCGTCAATCTCGGGGCCAACGACGAGATCACCATTCGCCAGACCGTGGAAAAAGTTGCTGAGCTCACCGGGTTCACCGGCCAGCTCGTGTGGGATCCTTCCAAACCCGACGGTCAGCCACGACGACGTGTCGATGCCGATCGAGCCCTCGAAGCCTTCGGATGGAAAGCCACTACAACCTTTGCTGATGGACTCGCCATCACCATCGACTGGTATCGGAGCAACCGGGCTTTGGCCGAGTCGTCGCGCCTCGCTACGCCCAGTTGAGGCCGGAAGTCTCAAGGGTCGTTCAGGAGTCTGTTTTGGGGTTCCGTTCTCCGAAAGCCATTGTTAGAGTGCTTTCTGTTCCGAGGTACCGGTGGTGTTCTGGGTGAGCGGAGGCCGGTCGGCGATGTCTCGACTGGCCTCCAGAACCTGAGGGCTCGGTCAGGTCGCAGCGCGGTTGCGCAAGACCCCCACGAGCTCGTGGAGCGGCTCTCGAAAGTCTCTCAACAGCGGCAGGCCAGATGCCCGCAGTACGGCATTGTCGAGCACGCTGTTGGGTGGTCGCGGCGCCGGTCGAGCCGGTTGCAGATCGGTAGTCGCGCATGGCAGCACCATCGCTGGGTCTCGGCCGTCAGCGGCAACCACAGCCTGAGCGAACTCGAACCATGACACCGGCCCGGCGTTGGTGACGTGATGCACGCCTGGCCTCCGATCAACGGCCAACCGTCGCAGCATCAGCGCCAAGTCAGCGGTAAACGTCGGGTGGCCTCTCTGATCGTCGACAAAGGTCAGGGTGGGCCGTTCAGCTGCGAGCTTCAGAATCGTCTTCACCATGTTTGGGCCGTACTGGCCGCACAGCCACGAGGTGCGAGCGATGGTGGCCCCGATGCCGGCGTCGATCACCTCGCGCTCGCCTGCCGCCTTCGAGGCGCCGTACACCGATTGGGGATTGGTGAGGTCCCACTCGTGGTACGGCGTGTCCTTGGAACCGTCAAAGACGTAGTCGGTCGAGACATGCACCAGATGGGCGCCGGTCTGGCGACAGGCCTCGGCCATCCAGCGGGCCGCGAGCGCGTTCGTCAAATAGGCGCGATCGGGATCGGCCTCGCAGGCGTCGACAGCAGTCCACGTGGCGCAATGCAGCACTGCATCGGGCCGAAAGGTTTGCAGCGAACCCAGCACCTGGTCGCGGTCGGTAACATCGAGCGCGCCACGGTCGAGGGCCGCAATCGTGTCTCCGGCTCGTTCACACACCAGTCGGCAGTCGTGCCCGAGTTGTCCGGCTGCGCCGGTAATCAGTACCCGCACCGGCTAGAACGCAGCCCGGATCTGGAGGGGCTCCCACCACCAACGATTGTCTCGGTACCAGGCCACGGTCTCCTCTAGGGCTTCATCGAGCTGCCGTTGCGGTTTCCAGCCGAGCGCGGTGATCTTGTCTGTGGTGATCGAGTAGCGACGGTCATGCCCGAGTCGGTCGGCGACGCGATCGATAGCCGAGTCGTCACGGCCGGTGAGCCGCAGCAGCCGCGAGACCAAATCGAGGTTGGTGATCTCGTTGTGCGCGCCGATGTTGTAGATCTCGCCCACCGTGCCGTGACGCAGCACCAGGTCGACGCCTCGACAGTTGTCGAGCACGTAGAGCCAATCCCGAACGTTGAGTCCGTCGCCGTACAGCGGGATGTTGCGACCATCGAGCAGGTTGGTCGTGAACAGCGGGATGGCCTTTTCCGGGAACTGATACGGGCCAAACTGGTTCGATGACCGGGTGATCACCACCGGTAGTCCGTGGGTGGCGTGGTAGCTGAGCGCGATCAGATCGCTGCCGGCCTTGGCGGCAGAGTACGGCGAGCGCGGGCCGAGACCGTCGGTCTCGGTGAACGAACCCTCATCGATTGACCCGTACACCTCGTCAGTCGAGATGTGCAGGAATCGGTCGACACCGATCTGGCGGGCAACGTCGCACAGCACATTGGTGCCGTCACAGTTGGTGCGCACGAACGCGTCGGGGGTCTTTATCGACCGGTCGACGTGACTCTCGGCCGCGAAGTGCACGACCATGTCGTGACCTTCCATCGACGTTCGGACCAGGTCTCGATCGCAGATATCACCGTGAACAAATTCGACCCGCCCCGACGCCAGCAGATCGGTGAGGTTATCTCGGTTGCCGGCGTAGGTCAGCACGTCGTAGATGGTGGCGGTGTCGTCCGTGGTGGCGAGAAGGTTTCGCACGTAGTTCGAACCGATGAAGCCGGCTGCGCCGGTAACGAAGAGTTTCATTTGACTTCTCAGGTGCGCATGGGCCAGTAGGGACGGCGACCCGCCGGTAGTTCGGCGCGCCCGGGGTTTGTTTGATCCCGGGCCGAAAGGATCGGGGTCTCGACGCCCCAATCGGCATCGACGGCAGAATCATTCCACGCCACGCCGAGTTCATCTGCCGGGTTGTAATATCCATCGACCAGGTAAGTGATCACCATGTCGGTCAGTGCGGAGAAACCGTGAGCGACGCCCGGCGGTATGTACACGCCGCAATGGTTCTCTCCGGACAGATCCAGACTCCAGGTATTCCCATCGGTAGGGCCACCCTCGCGCAGGTCATGCAACACCACTCTCGCCGTGCCGAATGGTACATACCAGTAGTCCGATTGGTGCAGGTGATAATGGAGCCCGACGAGCGCGCCAGCCTGCCGGTTCGCCCGATTTCCCTGGATCATCTCCCGGCCTTCGGGAAACCAATTCCGCCGATAGGTCTCGATGAACAGGCCGCGTTGGTCGCCATGGATCTCAGGGGTGACCAGGTAGGCCCCGGCGATCTGTTCGGAAGGAGTTATTGAGGTCATTGACCATTTCTAGCATTTTGCACTGTTCGCCTCCCCTGTACGCAGGTGCACAACATCACCAATAGTCACAATGACCTGGTTCGTACCGGTGTCCACGACAAGAGCGCCGTCGGAACGGACATCAATGGCGATGCCGGTCACCGTGTCGGACACGCGGTCGACCCTCACCAATCGCCCAAGCGTCGCCAGCCGACTTCGGTACTCCAGCGATGTGTCGATCTCGAGCAGGCGGGCCAGATGGGCCAGCCACACCGGCAGGAACTGATCTGGCCACAGACCGTCGAGTCGAGCCGCGTCGGGCGGTGCCCAGCCGAGGTTGAGTCCCAGACCAACGACGACATGCATTCGACCCTGGCTAATGCCAGATTCTGCCAGGATGCCGCCGAGCTTTCGGCCATCGAGCAACAGGTCGTTGGGCCATTTCAGCTCGGGTACTTGTCCACTCAGTTCCTGAGATGCGTGCACCACAGCCAGGGCCACCGCCTGCGTCAACATATGAGGGTTGCTGGCATCAAAACCATGGCGAAAGAGCACCGACACGAGCAGGTTGGCGCCCGCAGGCGCGTCCCATGTTCGGTCGAGTCGCCCGCGGCCGGCGGTCTGGTATTCGGCCATCAACACCGAGCGATCGGGGGCGCCGTGTGCGGCCGCCAACAGCAGATCCTGGTTGGTGGAGGCCGTCGTCACCACCCGATGAACGGTCCAATCAGGTCGATGAGCGACGGGTTCGCGTCCTGCGCTGGCGTTGCTATGGCTCATGCCACAAAGATTCTCACTCATGCTCTCGAAAATCCTGATCGCTAACCGTGGGGAGATTGCTGTGCGGGTCATCCGCGCCGCCAAGGAGATGGGTATCAAGACCGTCGCGGTCTACTCCGACGCCGATCGCAATGCGCTTCACGTTCGCCTCGCCGATGAGGCATACGCGCTGGGTGGTGTGACAGCGGCCGAGAGCTACCTGAATACCGATCGCA
>JAYTVF010000281.1:0-1586 GCA_043744155.1 Acidimicrobiia bacterium
CCGGCGATGAAGGTCTGTAGCGAGAGTCGCCGTTCCCGCCACAGGTAGGCCGTGATCGCAGGCCGGCTCCATTTCAAAACCTTCTCGTCCTCACCCAGACTTTCTGACAGCACTCGACTTGGGGTGGCCAGCACCTCGCGGATGTACTCCATCGGCCGCTTGTCCTCATCGCGCAACAAGATGTTGAGGAGCACAAACGGCAGCATGGCGATGAAGATGATGATCAGAACTACGACCAGTTTGACCATCACGACCTACAGACCTACTTCGTTCCGTTACCGATGGCCTCGATGAATTGCGCCAGTTTGGTATAGACCGCACGCAAGAAGTGCCCGACCGAACTGAGGAAATCCCCGGCGTACGCCGCGCTGGTCGAGGGGTCTTTCCAGACCGAGACGATCAGGAACGCGATCATCAAGTAGAGGCCTACTTGCTTTGGTTTTATCTTTGCGACTGCCATGGTGACCTCCGACAGGTGTGAACGCATGCGCGTATCACAAGGGTGGCCTCCGCCCACTAGGCATCCTAGCGGCGAAAGACCGGCAAAACAACGATGGTCAGCGACCGCCAGCCTTCAACCAGTCTTCTCTGGCTTCACGGTGCCCTTTCGCCCCGGAACCCATGAGGCCGCCGGTGCGCACGTCGGCCACCACGTCCTCAAGCTGCTTTAGCAAACCGTGTACATCCTCGGTTGACCCCGCCGCCACGACTTTGTCGAAAATCTCGTGGATGCGCCCCAGCCCGCCCTTGCGGAACTGGTCGTATTCCTTCTCGAGTTCCTGTCGGGCCTTTTCCAAAGAGGTGCTCATGATCGGCAGGCTACGCCCTGCGAGATCCCTGATCGTTCATGGTTCGCGCCTACGATCTCGACATGGGGCCGCTGATTGCAGGAATTGACTCGTCGACTGGATCCACGAAGGTCGAAATTCGCGAGGTCGAGTCGGGCCGAGTAGTGGCGTCGGGGTCGTCGCCGCACCCCACAACGACCCCGCCGAAATCGGAGCAGCCTCCCGACGCTTGGTGGTTCGCGCTCGAGCAGGCATGGTCGCACGCTGGTTCGCCTGCGGTTGGCGCGATGAGTGTGGCCGGTCAGCAGCACGGCATGGTCGTGATGGGAGACGACGGCCAACCGTTGCGACCAGCAAAGTTATGGAATGACACCGAATCCGCACCCGATGCCGCCCGCCTGGTGGCAGACGGCGGTGGGCCGAAGGCGTGGGCGGCTCGATGCGGCAGCGTGCCAGTAGCGGCGTTCACCATCACCAAACTGGCCTGGCTGGCCCGGAACGAGCCAGAAATCTTCAGTCGGATCGCCACGGTGATGCTGCCGCATGATTGGTTGACGCACCGACTGACGGGCAACTTCACTACTGATCGGGGTGACGCATCGGGAACTGGCTATTGGTCGGCGGCTTCGGGGGAGTACTGCTTGGACCTTCTGCGGCTGGTCGACGCCAAGGCCGACTGGCCCAACATGGTGCCGCGAGTACTCGGCCCTACCGAGGTGGCGGGCGAGTGGCGAGGCGCCATGGTGGCCGCCGGAACCGGTGACAACATGGCGGCGGCCATGGGATGCGGGTTGCGGC
>JAYTVF010000282.1:0-5029 GCA_043744155.1 Acidimicrobiia bacterium
CCGGTCAAAGTGCTACGCGCCGCAGTGGAAGAGGCACGAGTACCGGGCCGCCGCGGTTCAGCCATCGATGAGATCGTCGCCTCGTTACGCCCAACGTCGCCCGAATACGCCGAGCTTTACCGTTGGGCGCACAGCGAACCCGCGCCGCTCGACGCTCGGTTCGCGGCGACGTTGTTCGTACACGAATTCGCCCGAGGTGATGCCGAGTTCGCCGACCGGATCGTCCGGTTCTGGGCCGGGGATCCACTCCCGATGCCCGAGCTACGCCGACGTTTGAAAGAGGCTGGTGCCGCCGCCACCTACAAGCTCACTGCGGTCAAAGAACGTGACCTTGCCGTGCAACGCTTCGGATTCCTGTCACGTTTAATGCGAGCGGCCGGGTTCGCCGGATGGATCATCCTGCTCGACGAAGTCGAACTGATCGGCCGCTACTCCCTTCTGCAACGAGCCAAATCGTACGCCGAGATCAACCGATGGGTCCGCGGTGACCGCAACGACCCGACCGGACCCATCGGCGCGGTCCTCACCACCGTCGAAGATTTCGAAGCCCAAGTACTCGTCGGGAAAAACGACGTCGAACTTATCCCCGCCCGGCTACGCCAAAAGGGAACTGTCGACAGCGAACTCCTCGCCGGAGCCGCCGAAGCAGGGATGCGGGTGATCGAACGTCAACAAATCCTGCTGCAACCACCCGACCGCGACGCGCTTGACCGCACCTACCGTGCCCTCAAAGAACTCCATGCTGCGGCACACGACTGGTCACCACCCGACGTCGAAGGATTGGAACGGCTCCCCTCGAACCGGATGCGCCAATACGTGCGCGCCTGGATCAACGAATGGGACCTCGCCCGCCTCTACCCCGAGTACCGGCCCGACACGCTCACCGGGACCGTCGAGGTCGACTACAGCGAAGACCCCGACCTCGAACAAAGCTCCGAACCCGTCAACTAGCCAACAACCGGAAGGGTTGAGTGAGTACCGAAACGGACCGCTTGAACGAACTCATCGGTCGTTCGCCCGGCATCACGACGGTCGCGCTCAGAGACCGGTTGCGCCATGACGGGCATAGTTCAATCACGAACGCTGATATCCGTCGGCTTATGGCCACCACGATGCTTCCCGCCGGTACTCCTGCCGACCCGTTCCAACAATGGTGGCCAGACCGACTTGCGGACCCGGTCGGTTCTCCCCGGCCCAACCCGATCTTGCCAGGCTTGTACCCGTGGCAGGCTGCCGCGCTTACCGCATGGCGCGCCGCTGGCCAGCGCGGTGTCATCGAAGCAGTCACCGGTGCAGGAAAAACGGTGGTTGGCCTTACCGCAGCGGTAGAGGAATTCGCCCGCCGAGGCCAGATCGTGGTTCTCGTGCCCACCAGAGAACTCGCGAGCCAATGGATGCGACACCTCCAAGCCGTCCTACCAAAGGCGACGATCGGGATGCTCGGCGATCAGCAACACGCCAACCTCGACCAGCACGATGTCGTTGTCGCCGTTGTGAACTCGGCCCGGCAAGACAACCTGTACCCACGACGACCCGGTGGGCTTCTCATCGCCGACGAATGCCACCGGTATGCCAGCACACACAACAGCGCCGCTCTCAACCCCCGGTTCGAACGACGACTCGGGCTTTCCGCCACGTTCGCCCGACCCGACAACCTTCACCACAGCATCCTTCGCCCCTACCTCGGTCCGGTTTGCTACCGGCTCGGCTACCAGGCCGCCACTACCCAAGGCGTCATCGCTCCATTCGACCTCACTCTCGTCACCGTCGATTTCGACGAAACAGAACGGGCAGGATATGACGAAGCGACCCAACAAATGGCCGCGGCCCGCTCCATCCTGAGTCGGCACGGCCACGTTTTCGACGACACGCCCGAAGGGTTCTTTGCCGCGCTCGCCCTCCTGGCGAGAACCGATGACGAGACCGGGAACGCTGCCCGGGCCTACCTCCGGGCGATGCAGACACGCCGCCACCTGCTCGACAACGCCCAGCAAAAACTTGACGTTCTCACCCTCCTGCACCCCACCATGACCAACGCCCGCCGCAGCATCGTGTTCACCCAGAGTATCGAAGCAGCGAACAGGGCCGCCGCGGTCCTACGCGCCGAAGGTCACGCCGCGACGGCGATCCATTCCGGACTGAATTCGAACGAACGCAGACAGATCATGGCCGCGCTCCGGAACGGCACGATCACCACCATCACCGCACCCCAAGTACTTGACGAAGGCATCGACGTCCCCGAAGCACAGCTCGCGATTGTGCTCGGAGCCAGCCGAAGCCGACGACAAATGATCCAACGTATGGGACGCGTCCTGCGCCCGAAACCGTTCGGTCTCGCCGCGCACTACATCATCGTCACCGTCAAAAACACTGTCGAAGATCCTGGCAACGGTGCCCATCACAGCTTCCTCGACGAAACCATTCCCGTGGCGCGTACCATCAAGGCCCTTCATTTCGGGCAGTCGAGCACGACGCCCGATGAGGTCAACGAGCAGTCGCGGCCCGACGGCTACCATCTCGTCAGCCATCCCGCCCAGGTCGCATCGTCGCCGATTTAACCTCGAGACCCAGATCGTCGCGTCCGCCGAACTGCCGAACGCTAGGCCCCTTGGTCGGCTCGAGCTTTGGCGAGTTAATGCGCGATATGGGCTTTAACTCGCCAACATTGTGCGTAGGGCCAGCAGGGTGACGACGTCTGCGGCGGTTTCGGTCATCCGTTCACGTAGATCGTCCTCGGTGACGCGCACCAGGTGCCAGCCCAACAGCCCCAGTTTGCGGTCGCGCCACTTGTCGCGATTGGACGCCTCGCGACTGGCGTGCCAGACCGAATGGTCAACCTCGACCGCCAGTTGGTGTCGAGGCCACGCAAAGTCGCAGTGAACCGTGACACGGCCGTCGAGGCGGACGGCATGCTGGCGAACGGGTTGGGGCGCGCCGGCTCTGTGCAAGGCCCGTTCGAAACGCATCTCTAGGTCGGAGTCGACCGGTTGGAGATAGGCCGGACGGGAGCCGACCACATCGAGAAATCGCCGGGACCCGGCACGACCAGGAGCAGCAAGGCGTACTCCCGTGGCGATGAGTGATCGCACCGTGAACAACCGGCGATCAAGACCTTGCTCGATAACCGACTCGAGCGAAGCTGCCGACAGCGACGCCGCCAGGTCAAACGCGGTCCGAACCGGGGTCGTGACAACCAGACCATCTGACCGTCGCACGATGTCTGTCGGCTCGATCCGACCGGTCCGTCGAACACGGGCAACGGTCGTGGCTGATCGCGAGAGACGAGCAACCACCACCTCGGGTAACGCGGGTCGTGGCACTTTGCGGAACTCCCAGAATCTTCCGGCCGACTGCCCACAGAGCACGCCGGCCGTCGCCGCACACGCGATCGCCCATTCCTGCGACTCGCTGAGCGGCCAATCGGCGGCTCGAAACACCCCCCGCTGCACCCGTACCAAGCGCCCGCGGTCGACCAACGCCATGGCTTGGTGGTTGGAGCACTCAAGGGCGGCGAGTTGCGGTGTGGTGATCACACCGTGGTGACCGGCCAACCAGGCCGAAAGTGCATGCTCCACTGTTGTCCCCCAACGACGCGCCAATCACAGCAAGGGGAAGGCCGCCAACATACCCCAGGCTGCCGCACCTACGGCGACCTTGGCGAGTTAGTGCCCGATTTGAGCATCAACTCGCCAAAGCTTGCGGGGAGATCGGTGAGGTGAGGACCATGCTCGTCGTTGATACCTCAGCGATTGTCGAGCTCTTACTCTCAACCGAACGAGGCAGGCATACCGCCGGTGGCATCGGTCAGGATCACACGTTGCACGCGCCCGACCTGAGATGGATAGACGAACGCCGCGTAGGTCAACGGCTAGAGGTGGGGAACCTCGACCCATGACCGCGTGGTCGCCGATGCCAATACGGCGTCGGTGATCACGGCGGCCCGCAGGCCGTCGGCAAAGGTCGGAAGTCCGTCGGGCGCGTCACCTCCGATGGCGTCGTAGGCGTCATTGATGAACAGATCGAAACAGTCCTGGTAGCCCTGAGAATGGCCGACCGGCACCCGGTTGTAGCGCTCGCCAAAGGTGTTGGTCTCGCCGGCCCGATTGACGATTTGATTCACGTCTCGGCCGCCCACCCACAGCGTGTCGGGAAGCTCTTGATCGAATGACACCGCACCGTTTTCCCCGTCGAAGGAGAACCACAGCCGGTTTTTCCGCCCGGGCGAAACCTGAGAGATGACCGCCGAGCCGAGCGCGCCCTGGTCGGTTTCGAATTGGATGACGGCGACGTCTTCGTTCGACCGGCCATTCTTGATCCGGCTGTCGTAGGCCGTTTTCATCTGCGCACTCACCCGGGTAATGCGGTGGCCGGACACGAATTCGGCCATATCGCACCAATGCACACCGATGTCGGCGAACGCCCTCGATGGCCCGCCAAGCACAGGATCGACGCGCCAATTGTCATCACCAGGGCGAGACAGCCAGTCCTGCAGATACGACCCGTGCAGCACGTGCAACCCACCCAACTCACCCGCAGCGATGCGCCCACGAGCCTCACGCACGGTCGGGTAGAAGCGGTACACGAAAGGAACCGCAGTCACCGTGCCCGGCGGGATGGCGGCCACCATGGCAGTAGCGCCGGTGATGTCCATAGCGAGTGGCTTCTCGCATACCACGTGCTTTCCCGCCTGCAGCGCCAGTTCGGCGATGACCTGGTGTTCCGAATTCGGGGTGCAGATGTGCACCACATCGACGTCGTCGGCGGTGGCGGCTTCCTGCGGGCTGGCCGATCGGTCCGCGTAGTACCGAATGGCTGCGGCCGCCGATTTCTCAGCCGTGGACGATGCAACCACGGTGAGTAGCCCACCGGCACGTTGAATGGCTCGGGAGTGGACATCACCCATAAAGCCAGCCCCGATCAGCGCAGCACGAACTCGATTCGACATACTTTCCCCTCGCTTTGGCAGATGATCGCCGCCGATCTTGCCATGTGGCGGTCGTGTCAGTGGAGGATCAGTTGGTCCGGACCT
>JAYTVF010000283.1:0-5004 GCA_043744155.1 Acidimicrobiia bacterium
CATCGCTGTTGCCGCACGTGTTCGACCGATTTCGCCGTGGCGACACCCGGGGAGAACTCGGATTGGGCCTGGCGCTGGTGCAAACCATCGTCGCCGCCCATGGTGGTGTGGCCACCGCGGCGAACCGAGCCGAAGGCGGGGCCGCCGTCACCATCCGCGTTCCCTTGACCCGAACGTCGCTCTGAACGGGTCTTTCGCCCTTTTCGCTGTAGGAATCATCGGCTGGCCTCGTCGTGAGCCAAGGATTTCGGGGCGAGGGTCATCCAATGGGTAATCTCTGAGCGACATTCACTACTTGTTTCGTACGACCGACGGCTTCTGCGGTCGGCGGTGCGCGGGGTTGCCCATGACCATGACCGAAACTCATCTCGACACGTTGGCCTCGTCACACGCGGCCCGAAGCGATGTCGTCGCGCGTGTCTCCGACTGGACGACCACGGTTGACCATCGTCGCATCGGACGACTCTTTGTCGGTACTGGCCTATTCGCCGGTCTTGGCACGGTGATTGTCGGGCTTCTGGTGGCTATCGAGCGGATAGATTCTTCGGCCGTCGCGCTCTTGCCAGTGGACGCCACCTACCAGATGGCCACCCTGTACCGAGTTGCGCTGGCGTTCCTCACCGTGGCCCCGCTGCTTGTCGGGTGGGCTATTGCGGTGGTACCGCTTCAGGTCGGCGCCACCAATATCGCGTTCCCCCGAGCCGCCATGCTGGCCTTCACCACCTGGCTCGGCGGTGCGGTGCTCGTCGTCGGCTCCTACATCGCCAACGGCGGTCCCGGTGGCGGCAGTAACTGGAATGTGCAGCTCTTCCTGGCCGGTTTGGCCGTCACGATCATCGGACTCTTGATCGCCTCGATCTGCGTGGTCGCTACCGTCACGACGCTGCGGGTCCCCGGCCTCACTCTCGACCGGGTGCCGATGTTCTCGTTCGCAAACCTGATCGCCTGCTCCGTGATGTTACTGAGCTGGCCCGTACTGCTGGCCAACATCGTCGACCTGTACGTCAGTCACCGCTACGGCCGGGTGCCGTTCGGCGATTCCACCAAAATCATGAGCTACATCGATTGGGCGTTCACCCATCCCGGTGTCACCCTGTTCGCCCTGCCGGCCCTCGGTTTCGCCGCCGACGTCGTGCCAACCTTTGCCAGGGTGCGCCAGCCGATTCGTTCGGCCGTGATGGTGGCTATTGGTCTGGCTGGCCTTCTCGGCTACGCCGCGGATGTGCAGCACAGCCTGTATCCGCAGGTGGCGACCCGCCCGCTGATGATCCTGGTCAGCCTGGGTACGTCGCTTCCGTTCTTGCTCGTGCTGGCATTGTGCGGTTTGGCCCTGAAGTCGGGCAAGCCCAAGGTCGGCGCACCCCTGATCTTCGCCATGGGATCCCTGCTGGCTGGCTTGCTCGGTGGTGCGCTCAGCGTGCTGATGCCATTCAGCCGTCTCGGTCTGCTCGACCCCCAAGGTGTGTCGGCCGACGGCCTACGCATCATCCCCACCTCGATCTACCCCGCCGCGCAGGCCTCGGCCATGTTGTTCGCAGGGCTACTCGCTGGTTGCGGCGCACTGGCCTACTGGGGTCCCCGCCTCTGGGGTCGCCTGCTGCCAAACAAAGCGTTTGCGCCGCTGGCGTTACTCGGTCTTGGTGGCGCCGCCTTGGTCGCCCTCCCCGAAGCGATCGCCGCCTTCTCCGATCAGCCCATCGACGAAGTCTCCTTCGCCACCACTAACACACTGAAACTGCTCAACGTATTGGCCACCGCCGGCTACGGCCTCATCGTGCTCACGGTGCTGGGTGCGATCGCCCTGGCTCTGAAGGGCTTCCGCTCTGGCGCCGCTGCCGGCGTCAACCCCTGGGACGGGCAGTCGCTCGAATGGGCTGCCGACGGCTCGAATGACACCTATGTGCGCTCTGCACAACCGCTGTACGACCGGAAGGACGCGTAAGTGACGCTCGCCCTGCCCCCGGCACCTGCACCGACCCGTACCCGCAGCCAGTTCGTCGGCACTGCTTTTGCTTGCGCCGCTGGCCTCATGTACTTCGGCGGGCTTCTGGGCACCTACGCCAAGATGCGTCACAGCGCTGGCGACACCAGCGCCACCTGGCTGCCCAAGAAGATCTCGATCCCCGAGATCCCCTCGAACACCATGATGGTCACCATGGTACTGGCCTCCGTCACTGCCCAGTGGGCCGTGTACGCCATGCGCCGCGGCAACCGCCGTGACACCAGCATCGCCATGGCCGTCACCGCCCTATTCGGCGTGGCTGTCATTAATGCTCAAGCCTTCATCTACGGCCAGATGAAGCTGCCCGTTCGCTCGACCGACGGCAAAGCGTTCAACGTGCTCTTCTACACGGCCACCGGCTCGATGATGTTCGCCATCATGATCGGCTTGGTGCTGGCCGCAGTCACGGCGTTTCGGTCGCTCGGCGGCCGGTTCTCGCCTACCGATACCGAGGGCTTGTCGTCCACAGCGCTCTACTGGCACTTCCTCACGGTGGCGTTCGCCGCAGTGTGGTTCTTCGTCTACGTGACCAAATAGGGGCGATGATGATCACCACTGGCTCAAAGTTCTTCTTCGCTGTCTCCAGCATTTTGGGGGCCATCCTCAGCCTGGAACTGGTCATCCACCTGTTGTCGCCCGGCGCCTACATCTTCGGACTCGACACCACCCAGGCCATCGTCATGACCTCGGCCATGGTGTCGTGCGCGTTCTTGGGGTTCGTGTCGATTGCGCTGCGTGATGGCGACGCAACCGGTGAGCCTGCTCTGGTGCGGGCCGCCATGCCGTCTGTTTCCCGCAGCCTGTGGCCCGCCGCCTCCGGTCTCGGCATCACCCTGATGGCCCTCGGGCTGGTCACCGACAAGCGCATGTTCGGCGTCGGTTTCGTCGTGCTGCTGGCCGCTGGTTTCGAGTGGATGATCCAAGGCTGGAGCGACCGAGCCTCCGGCGATGACGCCCACAATGCCTCCGTGCGCGGCCGGTTCCTGCACCCGATCGAGTTCCCCGTGCTGGGCGCGCTGGTTATCGGCTCGATCATGTTCGGCTTTTCTCGCATCATGCTCTCGCTGACCGAGACTGGCGCCATCATTGCCTTCGGGGTCGTCGGCGCCATTATCTTGCTGGTCGCCACCGTGCTAGCCCGCCGTACGTCGATGAGCCGCAATGCGCTCACCGGGGTGCTGGCCGTCGGTGCGGTAGCGATTGTGGCCTTTGCCATCGTCGGCATTAGCCGTGGTGAGCGGGTCGCCGCCGAAAACGTGCCCGAAGTTGAAAAGAAGGCCACCAATGCGGTGGCCAATAAGGCCAACACCATTGCGTCGGTCAACGCCAGCGCCACTGCATTGGAGATTCGCCACGACGGTGAGATCCTGCAGCCATTGTTGGTGCCTAGGGCGCTGACGGCCAGCCTGCTCTTCCGCAACGAAACCGGCGAGAAGGCCCAACTTGTGGTGGAGAGCGTCAAGGTCGTCGTCGATAAGGAAGGCGCGTCGACTATTGAGCCCGATGAGTACATGACGAACTTCATCGGCGAAGGCAAGGCGACCTACCTCACCATCAATATCCCGAAGGCGTCGCACGACAAGCCCTATGGCATCAAAGTTGTCACCGAATCGGGCAAGATCATCGCCGCGACCTACGAGGTGCGGTGACCGATGACAACCATGCCAACTGCGGAGAATCTGGGTGTCATGACTACTGTTGAAACCGTGCCAGCCACGCCGTCCTCCACCCGTCGGGTTCGCCACGGTGTACGTGTCGCTGCCGGTGGCGCGCTCGCTGCCCTTACCGGCTGCGCGGCCAACGCCCCGCAAGACACCTGGAAACCAGCGGGCAAGTATGCCCGCAGCATCGACAATCTTCAGGAACCGATCTTCATGTTGGCCGGCGTGGTCGGCCTGATTGTGGCTGCCGCCGTCGCATACTGCATCTGGAAGTTCCGCGAGCGTCCCGGTCACAACGCGGTACCGCACCAGTCGCACGGCAATCCCAAGGTTGAGATCGGCCTCACCACGTTGTCGGCGGTCATCCTGCTCGGCATTGCTGTGCCGACGGTCAACACGCTGTTCGGCATCTCGAACCGGCCCAATGACACCGCCCTCGAGGTCACCGTTGTCGGTCAGCAATGGTGGTGGGAATTCCAGTACAAGTCTCCCGGCGTCGAAGGCATCGTCACCTCCACCGAACTGGTGATGCCGACGCACACCAAGGTGCGCCTCAACATCACCTCACGTGACGTGATCCACTCGTTCTGGATCCCAAAGCTCAACGGCAAGCGTGACGCAGTGCCCAACCGGTCGCAGCCACTGAACATGGAAGCCACCACCCCCGGTATCTATGAGGGCCAGTGCACCGAGTTCTGCGGTCTCTCCCACGCCAACATGCGCCAGCGGGTGGTCGCCCTCGATAAGGCCGACTTCGACACCTGGGTAGCCAACCAAAAGGCCCAAGCCAAGAACCTGTTGGTCACCGATCAAAAGCCCGAGGACATGTCGTTGGAGGCCAAGGGTCAGGCACAGTTCATTGCTCAGTGCGCCCGCTGCCACCAAATTGACGGCCTCGTGGATGACAAGGGCAAGCCGGTCAACTCCCAGGCCGACGAGCAGTTGGTGTCGGGAGCGGCACCAAACCTCACCCATCTGATGAGCCGGTCGGTGTTCGCTGGCGGCATGTTCGACCTGAAGGGCAACAATTGCGAAGCCAGCCCGGCTCCGTATGTGACCGGCACGCCCGACGCGTGTCTCAACCGTCCCGATCTCGAAGCCTGGTTGCGCAACGCACCGGCCCAGAAGCCCATGTTCTCCATCCAGAACAAAGACAAGCTGTACCGCGGCATGCCCAATCTCAACCTCTCTGAGGCTGCGATTGACGAGCTGGTCGCCTACCTGAAGACCCTGAAGTAGGAGCGGGAATGGCCATCATTGAACGTCCCCGAGAGTTGGCACCGGTTTCCGTCGTCTCTCCCAAACAAACCCAGGGTGCCTTCCAGCGTCCGGTCCAGACGC
>JAYTVF010000284.1:0-1575 GCA_043744155.1 Acidimicrobiia bacterium
GGCCGACGGCCTCACGGTGATAAGCGCGCTTCACGACTTGACACTTGCCGGGCAGTTCGGCGACTCTGTGGCGTTGTTGTCCGGTGGTGAGTTACTGGCTACCGGGAACCCGTCGACGGTACTCACCCAAGATCTCGTGCAACGCACTTACGGTGCCGATGTGGTGGTCCGCCACGACCCTGAATTCGGCTTCGCCGTCATCCCCCGGCGATCAAAGCAGTAGGTCGCCGTTCCCTCATTCTGGCGCACTGCAACAATGGGTGGTGTGAATGAACCTTTTGTGCCGATCATTGACATTTCTGGTTGGGAGGGCAGTGACGATGCCGAGCGCGAGACGATCGCCATCGCCGTGGACAGGGCATGTCGGCGCCTCGGATTTCTCCAGGTTGTCGGTCACGGAATCGACGCCGACGTCATCGAAAAGATGATTGCGGCCACCGACGAATTCTTCGCCCTACCCGAGGCGGATAAACGGGAGTGTCGTGCGCCGTCGGCCGACATCAACCGCGGGTATGCACCGATGGGTAGCGAAGCGCTCTCGTACAGCGTTGGTGTGCAGACACCTCCTGACCTCTTTGAGGCATTCAATCTCGGTCTTGAACCCTTACCCGACGACGCGGCCTATCAGGCGCGCAGACACGACCTGTTCGTCGAAAACATCTGGCCCCTTCCACTCCCCGGTTTGCGGGCACCGCTGCTGCGTTACTTTGCCGAAGCCAGCAGCCTCGCTCACCGTCTCACTCGCATATTTGCCGTGGCCCTCGACCTTCCGGAATCGTTCTTCGACTCCATGACCGATCACTCGACGGTGACGATGCGGGTGAACAACTACATCCGCCATGCGGGTGCCCCAGATCCACTCGACGGTCAGCAACGCATGGGCGCGCACACCGACTACGGCATCGTGACTGTGCTCCACGCCGACCGAGTGGCGGGCCTCGAGATTCTTGCGCCGGACGGCACGTGGCACGGAGTAATCCCCGAATCAGGTGCGTTGCTCGTCAACCTCGGTGATCTCCTTGCAGAATGGACGAACGATCGGTGGCGATCCACCTTGCACCGCGTTGTTCCTCCGCCGCGCTCCACGTACGGCACAGCTCGCCGCCGTTCGGTGGCCTTCTTCTTCGACGGAAACCACGACGCGCTTGTCGAATGTTTGCCGACCTGCGTGAGTCCTGAAAGTCCAGCGAAGTATCCGCCGGTACTCGCCGGCGACCACCTCATGGCCAAACTGCTCGGGCCCCGCACACTCACGAATTCCGCCGCCACGGTAAACACCGCAGCAACTCGTTTGGCGGCACTTCCGACTTCATGACAGAGGGGACGGTGGGCGGCGGCTCCTGCTGCTGCCCTGCGTACACTTCAACCGATGACGACCGCCGCCGATCACGCCGACGCGACCACCACGATCACCCGCATCCTGGTCGTCGAGGACGACGAAGGTATTGCTGCATCGCTGGTGCGAGCGCTGGAGTCTCAGGGGTACACGGTGGAGCACGCGGTGACGGGAACGAAGGCCAAGGCGATGGCCCGGGCCAACCTGCCTCGGCTCGTGCTCCTTGACCTCGGCCTCCC
>JAYTVF010000285.1:0-4982 GCA_043744155.1 Acidimicrobiia bacterium
CGGACCCGACCAACCGCAGAATCGAGTCAGCTCGCGTGGCGGACCGGTTGGCGGTACTTCCCCAGTCGGTACGAGTGACGGAACGCGACGATGACTTCTGAGGCAATCGGCGATGACACGGCCTACGTTTGGTTCTGGCTGCCGGGGGCCCAGCATCCTGTTCTCGCGGGGAGGCTGGACCGCGAGCGCGATGTCCTTGTGTTCACCTACGGTCGCACGTACCTCGCGCATCCTGCGGCCGTCTCGATCTTTCTCCCCGAGCTTGCGTTGCGTCGAGGTCCGCAACTCCCGCTCGTTGGCACGGTCGCTGGGTGCCTACGCGATGCCGGGCCGGACTCGTGGGGGCAGCGAGTCGTCGAAAATCGCCATGGCGGCATTGGGCCCGCCGATGGCCCTGGCCTGCTGACGTACCTTCTCGAATCCGGCTCGAACGGTATTGGTGCGCTCGATTTTCGCCGCACCCCCGAGGCCTACGTCGGCGCCGAGCCGACCCCGTCGACGCTCGATGAATTACTCGATTCAGCCGCCCGAGTCGAAGCTGGCATACCACTATCGATCGACCTTGATCGAGCCCTGCTCCATGGCACCTCAATCGGCGGCGCTCGGCCCAAAGCCCTCCTCGTCGATGGGCAGCGCGAACTGATAGCCAAGTTTTCATCGACGACCGACACCGATCCGCTCGTGCGATTTGAGTTCGTCGGCATGGAATTGGCCCGCCGGTGCGGAATCGAGGTCCCACCGGTCGAACTCGTCACGGCCTTGGCTCGCGACGTGTTGCTGGTCGAGCGGTTCGATCGCCCCGGTGGCGGAGCGAGGAGGATGGTCGTGTCAGCGCTTACCATCCTCGGCCTTGATGAGTACGGCGCCCGCTATGCCTCGTACGCCGACCTTGCCGACCAGGTTCGCGCCCGTTTCTCCGAGCCCGCCGCCACGTTGCGAGAACTGTTCGCTCGCATCGTTTTCAACGTGATCATCGGGAATACCGACGATCACGCCCGCAACCACGCAGCGTTCTGGGATGGTGATGCCCTCACCCTGACCCCCGCCTACGACATCAGTCCATGGGTGAGGCGCGGAGGCGAGGCGAGTCACGCGATGTCGTTCGACCGGGCCGGTACCAAAGACAGCCGACTTCAGGCATGTGTGAACGCAGCCGGGATTTACCGTCTCACCGGCACCGAAGCTAGAACATTGATCGACGCGCAGATCGACATCGTCTCCAGCGCGTTCGAGGACGTCTGCGACCTTGCCGAACTCAGCCCCACAGACATCCGCAAACTCCGCCACGGCGCTGTACTCCACCCATCAATCCTCTACGGCTATTGAGCGACATCGGCCGCGCAGAGGTTCAGTCGGGGGACACAGAGGGGACTGGTTCGAGGGCCAGGCGGTGTTCGAGGAGGCGGCGGAATTGGAGGAGAGCGGTGTCCATGCCCATGGCCAGCATGGGCGCATCGGGTTCGGCGAGGATGGTGCGGTATTGGGCAGTGATCATGGCTCGGTCCTCCTCGAAGGCGAGAAGGAGACCGCTGAAGATGTGGTCGGTGACGGCCGGGTCGAGCATGGACGATCGGTGGGCCTGCTGGAAGAAGTAGTGGGTGCTTGATTCGGTCTCCGGCGTCAGCGTTTGGCAGGAGTGCAGCATGACGGCGTTACTCATGTCGTCGGCTGCATCGGTCACCGGTCGACCGCCCGATCGCATGAGCAGGGTACCTGGAAGCACGAAGTCGTAGACGAACCACCGGTCGATGTTGGTGTCGAACGTGCGAAAGCGTTGATAGAAAGGCGGGGCCTGCACGTCGGGAACGTGCCGAGCGACATTGACGCCAACCTGTGGCCAAGCGGCATTCGGCCCGGGCACTGACGTGATCACCGGTACCGAGGCAGCAATGGCCGGGGTGCCTCCGAGCGTGGTTTCGTGCACGTAACTCAGGTGCGAAAAGTCGAGCAAGTTGTCGCAGATCAGCAGGTACGGCGTCTCATACCGCATATACCCCGGCCGGTACACCCAGTCACGCGAGTCGCATGAATAGTTGTCCGGCAGCAGGGCTTCGTCGGCCTCGGTCGGGTCACCCATCCACACGAACACCCACTTGTTCCGGCAAACCACCGGGTAGGAGCGCACCACGGCGCGAGCCGGGATCCGACCGCCGCTCGGCGCTTCGATGCATACCCCGGAACCATCGAACTTCAGACCGTGATAGCCGCATCGGACGCAATCGCCTTCGCGTCGACCGGCCGACAACGGCGCAAGACGATGACAACAGCGATCGGCCAAAGCCACGAAACCGCCGTCGGATTGCCGCATGACCAGAATCGGCTCGTTCAGCACTGTGCGCTGGAATAGCTCCGGCGAGTCGGCGGCCGGAATCTCATGATCCCAAGCAACCACATACCAACAGTTCCGCAGCCACTGCCCCTGCCCCGTATTCGAAATCCCCATGTCGCGGTTCTACCAGTATCGCGGCTGAACCGCTCGCACGGCCGTCGCGCCCCGGGGCTACGCCAGCCAGACCATCTTGGCCAAGGTCTCCCACCACACTCCTTCGAGGTACACCGGGTAGCGAGGCCAGATGGACGGTCGCTGCGGCCGACGCCGCCACTGGTGTCTACAACCTGAGCAAGTGAGACCCGACCTCTCTTTTGGCTAGTCGGCGGTTTCGGCGCCTCCGGCGTCTTTCTTGACGGTAGCGGATTGTACTTTGACGCCTTGGGCGCTCACGGTGACAGTGGCGTCGAAGGTATTGATGTCGGTGTGGTAGAGGCTGAATTTGTTGACCGGGAAATGGTCGGGCGCGCCGGTATTGTCGAAATGCGCTATCCGCGTCTTGCCTGCCGCGATGGTGAAGGTGGTTGGCAACTTCATGTAATAGTTCTCGGTGACCCCAGTCTTAGGGTCGGCGTAGGTGTAGTAGATCTCGAAGCTGGAGAGGTCGGTCGTCGTGGTGTTCTTAAGGGCGATCTCGAGGTGATCTTTCGCGCCCTTGCCGGTGGGTGCGTCGACGTTGTTTTCCACGAGCACACTGTCGATACGCAGCCCGTCGACGGTAGCGGCGTTGCTGATTGGATTGCTGCTCACAGGGAGAACGCCGCCGGTTGAGGGTGCAGCCGCACCGGCGTTCGATGTGACGCTGACACCTGGTGTGGGTGGCGTGACGACAGGAGCAGTTGTCTTGGTCGAGCCGCCGCTGCACGCGCCGAGCACGACGATTCCAGCGATGGCGACGGCACGAAGACCTATGCGAGAACGGGGGGAGCGGGTCGGGTTCATGTTGTTTCCTTCGGGGTAGCGGGTTGGTTGACGATGGCTCGGCGCTGGAGGGCGATGAGCGCGGCGGGAGCGGCCAGGACCCACGCAAGGTCGGTCCAGACCCTTTGCATGAGGCCGCCGAGGTTGAGGGGTCGGTAGCGTTCTTTGACGTCGGCCATGGCGAAGGCGAATCGTTGGTAGTGCTGCGAGAACGAGATCCACTCAATACGGGTGCGCAGCGTTTCGTAAAAGCTGAAATGCTTGAGGATGGTGGTCTCGTCAGCTCGGTTCATGCTGAGGGCTTTGAAGAGGCCGCCGGGGATCTGGTTGTCGGCGTCGAGGGTGTCACCTATCTGAGGCGTGACCAGCACGAAAAGCACGAGTACACAGAACGCCGCCACAAGCCCATTGATAGGGCGGCGGGCACGGGCGGAACAGGCCACACCCAGCGCGTAAAACCCGGTCATATAGACAATCGATGCGAGATACGCGAGGGTGAGTTGGAGGAGTTCAGATGGGTTGACCCAATCGTGGCCGATCGTGCCGATACACACGACGCCGACGATGGCGGTCACGGCGACGGTGGTGGCGATCAAGCCGACCGCGCCGAGGAGGCTTCCAGTTGCCTGTTCACCGGCGGACACTGGTCGTGATCGAAGGAGCGGCAGAGTGCGGTTCACTCGTTCGCGTTGCACGGTCAGGTAGCCGAGCGCCACGGCGATCACCGCGCCGATGATCTGCAGGTACTCGAACGCGCCGCGCAGCAGCGACATCGGCGCAAGGTTGGAAGGTGCGATGCGGCCGAGTCCACTGGCGGTAGCAGCGTCCTTATAGGCCTTGTAGTCGGCGACTTGGGAGCGGTGCGCGGCTGACGCAATGTAGACCGACGCAACGGTGGCGACCACGAGGATGCCGAGCAGCGTGACGAGGATCCGTGACCTGGCCGCGGCACGGTACTCGTGAGCGGCGAGGGCTCGAATTCGTGTGATATGTGATGAACTCATTCGGGGTTGCTCCTCGAGTAGTCGTGGCGGGCGATGAGCTGCCAGGTGAGCGCGCCGAGCACGATTACCGCGGCGGCGATTGGGCCGACGCGCAGCCACGTGTCGACACCGCGTTCGGGGGTGGCGGTAGCCAGCACTCGCCCGGCTGCTTCTTTGAACTGTTCGGCGATCGAGTACGGCCGGGCTTTTGATGTGAGGCGAAAGAGGGCCTGGCTGGTTGAGACTGGGTCGACGATCGGGTTCAACGATTGGGCTGGCCTCAACCCGGAGGTGAACTGTGGGAACGCGAAGGTGATGGTGAGCCAAACCCCGATCGCGCTCAGCAGCCCGAGAGAACGACGTCGAGTGACGAGGACCGCGGCGGCGCCGATGAGCGCGAAGACCATGAGGTACAGCCATGCCATCAGGTAGAAAACCGTGAGCCTGACGAGATCGCCTCCGACGGGGAACCGATCAACGATCGACAACGACAGGACACTGATCGCATAGGACACGGCGACGCCTGCGGCGATCACTGCACCAATGGCGACGAGCTTGCCAAGCACGTAGTGCGCCCGCAAGATCGGTCGGGTGAAGACCAGTCGGCCGATACCGGTCGTTTCGTCGTCGGCAACAGCGAGATGACCGACGACGATGGCCACGAGCGCGCCGATCATGGTGATGTAGATCATCTCGTTGGAGAGCATCGACAACGTCGGCTTGAGTAGGAATGGGTTCGGTGGGGCGGC
>JAYTVF010000286.1:0-1566 GCA_043744155.1 Acidimicrobiia bacterium
TTCGTACGATTCGGTTGGCTCTGAAAACCGCTGGCTGGGATTTCCACGCCCTGCTCTGGCACCTCTTCCACGTCGTTGAGGCCGTGTTAGTGCTACGGCGCTGTGAAGGGGTCGGCGCGACGCATCTGCATAGCCATTTCGGCGGTTTGCCGTCGACCATCGCCATGTATGCCTCAGAGCTGTCGATTTGCCGTGGCGCGCGCCGACTGCCATGGAGCGTGACGGTGCACGGATTTCACGAGTTCGCCAATGAACGCAGTTCGCTGCTGCGGGAGAAGGTCTGCGAGGCCAGTTTCGTCGCCTGTATCAGCGACTACACCCGGGCGCAACTGATGCGAATCGTGGGGGACACCGCCAAGTGGCCCGACATCCATGTCGTGCGTTGCGGTATAGACCTCGACCGGTTTCGATTTGAGCCGAGGCTTCGAATCAGCGAGCCAGTGCACATCATGATTACCGCTCGGGTCGTGGCCGAAAAAGGCTTCGGCGTGTTGTTCGATGCCATGGTGCTACTCGCCCAACGAAACGTCGAAACGCAGCTGACCGTCGTGGGCGATGGGCCGGCTCGTGCGTTGTTGACAGCTCGAGCTGTCGAGCTCGGCCTGGCTGACCGCATTCAGTGGACGGGGTTTCAACCGCCCGCAGCGGTGCTGCACTGGTTGGGGCAGGCGGATGTGTTTTGTCTGCCGTCCTTCGCCGAAGGCCTTCCGATTGTGCTCATGGAAGCAATGGCCGTTGGTGTGCCGGTGGTGGGAACCTTCCTTGGTGGGGTACCCGAACTTGTCCGCGACGGTCACACCGGTCGGCTCGTTCCCGCTGGGCGCGCTGATCTTCTCGCTGACGCGCTCGAACACCTCAGCCATTCCTCGCCTGAGCGCGAGTCGATGGTCAAGTCGGCCCGACAGGCGGTCGAGGAGATGCATGAAATGCACCGCTCGGCCCGACAGTTGATGGAGCTTTTCCAGAACGGGTCGACTCGATGAGTTGTCCAACCGGTGCCAGGGCCGATCGTCAGACCCGCACTCATGAGCGGATGATGACGGCCTTTGTGGCCTTGATGCCGCTGATCACCTTCCAAGCAGTGCGCATTCCGACGGTTGCGGTGCTTTTGGTCACCGCGTTGGGGCTCGTCGCGCTCGGCACCGCCCAGCGGGGCATGCTCGGTCGGATGCGGGTCAGCACTGCGGCGGTCGCCTTCGTCGGCTGGTGCCTGGTGAGTGTGGCCTGGGTGTATGACGCCACACTGTTTGTGAACCGGTCCGAGCGGTTTCTCGTGCCGGCGTTCGTCTTTTTGGCTATTGGGGCCTCGACCCCAGCACGGGTCATCATCCGGGGGTTCCTCGCTGGCTACTACGCCATGATTGCCCTCACGGTCGTCACTATCGTGGCCATGCCGGGGGCTCGTGAGCAGGCCGCAACCTCGTACGAGGGAGCTCTGCCCGGTTGGCACGGACCTTTCCTGCATAAAAACGCCATGAGCACGCTCTTGGTCGTCGGCGTGGTTTTCATCATGGCGTTCGAGGCCCGGCGATGGGTGAAGTGGTTGTCACTCGGCACAATTGCCGT
>JAYTVF010000287.1:0-1550 GCA_043744155.1 Acidimicrobiia bacterium
CAGGTCGACATCGAGTACATCTCAGAAGGCACCGAGGCCGGCATCATGTCGGCCGAGTTCACTGTTACCGGCCGCTATGCCTACGGGCTCATGTCGGCCGAGCGCGGTACCCATCGCCTGGTTCGCATCAGTCCGTTCGACGGCAACGCCCGCCGCCAGACGAGCTTCGCTGCCGTGGATGTGTACCCGGTACTCGAGGAGGAAGCGGCCCTCGAGATCCCCGAGAGCGACATCCGCATGGAAGTCTTTCGAGCATCGGGTGCTGGCGGCCAGCACATCAACAAGACCTCGTCGGCCGTACGCCTCATTCACGTGCCGACAGGGCTCACCACAAGCAGTCAGGAAGAGCGAAGCCAACTGCAAAATCGCGAGAAAGCTCTGCGGCGACTCAAGGTGCTGTTGCAGGCCCGAATGGAGGAGGAACGCGCCGCGAAAATGGCCGAGATCGCGGGTGGCAAGCAGGCTCAGGTAGGGTGGGGTAGTCAGATTCGGTCGTATGTCCTGCAGCCATACCAAATGGTCAAGGATCTACGGTCTGAGTATGAGGTCGGCAACGTCGCTGGCGTGCTCGATGGTGATGTCGAGGGGCTGATGGAAAGCGTGCTTCGATGGAAGCGCGAGGTCGCGGAAGAATCGCGGTCGTAGATGCCCTGGACGAGCGCAATGCAGCTATCGTCCCTCTCTAGGTAGGTTTCTTTAGCCAGCCAACGTGCTGGAAGGCAGGATCGTTCATGGCGACGCAAACGCGAGTCCGGGTTCGCGGCCGGGTGTCCCCTGGGATACAGGCTTGGGGAATCCATCTGTTGACGGCTTCAGGGGTCCTTTGCGGCCTGATGGGCCTGCTTTTCATCCTCGATGGCAGCGCGAAGGCAGCGCTCGTCTGGTTGATTCTGGCCTTTGTCATCGACGGGATCGACGGACCGGTGGCCCGAAAGGTCGATTGCCGGTTGCACGTTCCCAACGTCGACGGCAACATTCTCGACCTTGTTATCGACTACGTCACATGCGTGGTTGCCCCCGCAGTGTTTCTCGACAAGTTCAATATGGTCCCCAAGGGATTTTCCCTGTTCGCGGCTGGGCTCATCATGGTGACCTCGCTCTATGCGTTCTCGCGCACCGACTTGATGACTGCGGATCATTACTTCCGGGGCTGGCCGGCAATGTGGAGCCTCGCCATCAATGTGATGTTCGTCGTGAAATCCAAGCCCGTCGTCAACCTCGTCGTGGTGCTGGTGCTATGCCTGTTCACCTGCATTGATGTGAAGGTGCCACACCCCGTTCGGGTACACGCGATGCGGTCTATCACCTTACCGGTGCTCGCCGTTTGGCTCGCGGCGATGCTGTATCTCACCATTGCTGCCCCAACGGCCCCGTTGTGGGCCCGTGCGGTAGAACTCGGTGGCGTGGCGTACTTCGTCTGGCTCAGCGTGCGTCGGACGGTGCTGGGTCCAGATGTACTGGTGGTTCGGCCTTCTTAACCTTTCGACGCACGCTGAGGATGGCAGCGCTGCCGAGAACCAGGACCAGCACGCCGATGGCGACGTAGATGC
>JAYTVF010000288.1:0-1547 GCA_043744155.1 Acidimicrobiia bacterium
CATGGCACTTTTGGTGATGGGAGATTCCGCTGACGACGTGCGCAACGGCTCGGCCGCTACGGGATCCCCCTTCCAGCGGGTTTCGGCCCTGCGCACCGGGTTCATGACGGGTATTGCGGCCTGCGCCCGTATCACTCAGAGCTGAGCTCCACCCCTTCCCCCGGCTGCTTCGATGCCCCACGGTCGTCCGTGGGGCATCGGCGCGTCTGGATACCTTCAAGGGATACAACCCGACTGGTCCGCCTTTCGAGGCGGGGCTCTATTGCATTTTCGTGACTATGACACTAACAATGTGAGGGATTCTTATGGACTACGACCCATATCACTCGATACGGCATCGGCCGAAGGCGCTTCTGGATCGCTATCCGTTCGCCATTCGGCTGACCATCATGGTTGGGTTTTTCGCGCTCCTCGCGCCCATTTTGATGATGATCTCCGGCAAAACCACCACGAAAGTGCAGACAACCGGCCTGGAGGGTGTGGCGGTCGTCAGCCCGGTGGTCTCCGATGTGCCCAGTGTTTTGTCGGTAGTTACGCTGCCCCCGACCGTCGTGGCCAGTGAATCGCCTACCTACACCGACACCACCGCAGTCACCATCCTACCAGCGCCAAGAGAGACCCCGGTTCCGACGCAGGCAGCGAATGCGCCGGCCCCGCAACTCACCGTGAACGCTGGTGCGGTTCAGGGTCTGCCCGATGCCATTCCCGTCAATCAGTCGGCGACCAGACCAGTGACCACCGTCAGACCAGTTGCCAAGGCGCCGGCCCCGACCGTCGCCGCCCGACCGGCCACGACGGCGGCCAAGCCCGCCACCACGGCGGCTCGAACCGGCACGACGGCTGCTCGGGCGGCGACGACCGCGGCCAAGCCCGCCACCACGGCTGTTGGAACGGCCACGACGGCACCGAAGACGGCGACCACCGCTAAGCCGGTCGCCACCACCGCCAAGCCGGTCGCGAAGCCGCCATCAACCACAGTGAAGCCGGTGCCGACGACCAAGGCCATTGCCAAGTACAGCTCCGCTCAGGTCATGGCCCTGATCCGGCAGATGTGGCCCGCCGACTCGGTTGACAAGGCACTTGAGGTTGCCAGCAAAGAGTCTGGTTATGACTCCCGAGCCTTCAACGGCTGGTGCTGCTACGGGGTCTTCCAGATCAACTACGGCTCGCAATACCAGCGTCTGAACAACCGGGGCCTCGGTCTCGAGTGGCTCTATGACGCCAAGGTGAACATCGAGATCGCGATCGAGATCTTCAACGAGCAGGGCTGGGCTCCCTGGTCGACTGCGTAAACCGGCTTTCGGTTTGCGCATCGGGCCGCTACGATATTCACGGCATCACGCGCTGGTCGCCCAATGGATAGAGCATCTGACTACGGATCAGAAGGTTGGGGGTTCGAGTCCCTCCCAGCGCGCCAAGTGCTTTCGCGAAACTCCAGCGAAAGAGTTCACGAATTCGTCGAACGCGGGGCGGCCGCCGTCGCCTCCGGGTGATGTCGGCGGCTTTTGCCGTTATGCGAGGGCATCGATGCGGTTCGTCCCCCTCGC
>JAYTVF010000289.1:0-1546 GCA_043744155.1 Acidimicrobiia bacterium
ACGTTGTATGACCTGCGCAGCTTTCCGCGCCGCGTCACTCTCTCGCATTTCGGCTCAGCGTGGCGCCTTGGCAAGGCATTGGTGCAGGGTGTCTGCCTGGTGCGCAGGCAACGACCCGCAGTCGTGGTGTCCGTGGGTGGGTACGCCAGCCTGCCCGGTGTCGTGGCGGCGGTCGTCACCCGTACACCGATCGTGGCCCTCAGCTACGACGCCATTCCCGGTCGGGCCAGCCTGGTGGCCGGTCGGTTCGCACGGAAATGCGCGGTTGCGTTCGCCGAATCGCCCCTGCCGCGCAAGGTCGTGACGGGCGCGGCCCTCCGCCGGGAGATTCTGGCCGTCGACCCTCGCCGCGACCGGGATGCCGCTCGGGCATCCCTTGGTATTCCGGCAGATCGACTCTGCCTGCTGGTCGTCGGTGGCTCGCAGGGCTCGGGTGCGCTCAACGCCGCAGTCGACGGCTTCGTGACGGCCCATCGAGACCGTGCGGACCTGGCGGTACGACACGTACTCGGCCAACGTAACGACGACGGTGGTCGGCGACCAATGGATGGGCACCACGGATTGCTGTACCAAACGGTGGGATTTGAGGCCGACATGGCTCGCGCCTACGTCGCGGCCGACATCGTGCTGGCGCGGGCTGGGGCCACGACAGTATTTGAACTGGCCACGATTGGCATCGCGTCGATCCTGGTGCCGTGGCCCGATGCCGCCGAAGATCATCAGACGGCCAACGCAAACGCGCTGGCACGTGTGGGCGGGTCCAGCGTGGTGAACGAGGCTCAATTCTCCTCGGAACGCCTGGCCGTCGAGGTCGAGAAGTTGCGGCCAGCCGATGTGCGTGACCAAATGGCCCGAGCAGCGATGACAATCGGTCACCGTGACGGTGCTGCCCGCATCGCTGCGGTGGTGGAAGACTGCGCAGCACCATGAACTCGTCGCATGTTCCGGTTGCTCCACTCGATCTGTCCTTTCCCGGCCGCTACCACGTGGTGGGCGTGGGGGGACCGGGCATGAATGCCATTGCCCTGGTGCTGGTCGGCATGGGGCACTCGGTGTCGGGGTCTGACCTGCGTGACTCGCCGGTTGTTGAACGGCTTCGGGCTGCCGGAGTCACGGTATCTATTGGTCACGACAGGGCTTTGGTGCACGGCGTGGACGCCGTAACGGGCTCCAGCGCCATCCCCGGTCGCAACATCGAGCTGGTTGAAGCCCGAGAGATCGGCGTCACGACGCTGCGACGCGCTGGGATGTTGGCCTCGATTTGCGCCCAGGCGAAGTCGCTGGCCGTCGCCGGAACACACGGCAAGACGACAACGACCTCGATGCTCACCGCCATTTTGGATGAGGCGGGTCTGCAGCCGAACTTTCTCATCGGCGGCGACCTAAACGACATTGGTTACGGCGCGGCATGGCCTGGCGGGGAATGGCTGGTTGTCGAGGCCGACGAGAGCGACGGCACCTTCCTCGAGTTGCCGTTGTACGGCACCGTCGTCACCAACATTGAGGCTGATCATCTCGACCACTTCGGTACACTCGATGCCATTAT
>JAYTVF010000290.1:0-1536 GCA_043744155.1 Acidimicrobiia bacterium
CGTCGACCTCACCAACACCCACACGCTGGCCGATGTCGGCGGGGCGGTCGTGGGTGATGTCGCCAACCTGGTACTCGGTCACCTCGGCGCCGCCGGTGAGGCCGTGAAGGCGCTTTTAGGGCTCGACGCGCCCGCCGGTCAGGTCGGTTGGCCGGTCACGCTGACCACCTTGCCCGACTTCCTCGGCAACCCAGTCGCGGCCTTGGTCGGCTACCACGACCGGGTGATCCGCACCCACATCGCCGGCTACGGTGCCGTGCTCGACGCGTTGCAAGGCCTGCTTTCGAGCACCGTCGCGACCGTGTCAGGCACCGGAACAGCGATCGACCCGTGGCGTCTGGCGCTCGCTACCGATGTGGCCATTGTCGTATGGGTCGACGGCGCGCCATCCACGCTGCACCTTGGTTTGGCGGTCGATCATGCGGCGCTCGGCTTGGGGGGAAGCTGGCCTGGGGCCCGCCTCGATCTGCGGGCTGAATTGGTACGCATCCACCTTGACGGCAGCGGCGGGCAGGCCGTCGGCAGCCTGGCGGCTGGGCTGGTCTTTGAGCGTAACGATGGTTTGGCGCTGCGCCTCGGGTCAGATTCGGCGGCGGTCGAGACCGCCCGCGCAGGCCTGCGTTTCGGCTGGGCACCAGGGCTCGGCTTCACGCTCGAGCCAGTGCTCGATGCGCTCACGGCCCGTATCGACGGCGACGCGTTGCCGTTCGCGCTGCCGACACTGCACCCCGACGGTACCTTCGCGGGTGACGTGCCCTGGTTCGTGCTGGAACGACTATTGGCCAACCTGCTGCGCCGCCTGGAACGTCCGTGGCTGGATGAACTGATCGGCCTGTTCCGTTGGGAAGAGCGCGACGAACGGGGCCTGCAGGTACGCCTCAACCTGCAAGATCTGGTCACCGACCCGGTGCACGCCGTCGGCGAACTGGTCGGCGGCTTGGCCCAAGATGGCCGACTGACCGACCTCGCCGAGCGGTTGGCGTTGGCGCTGCTCGGGCCGCTCGATCCCGATACTCCCATCGGCCGCCTCGCCGGCAAGGGGGTGCCACACGATCCGTTCTCGATCCCGTTGTCGGGGTTGACGGCCGACGCGGCCCGCCGTATCGAATTGCTGCTGTGGTCACCCCATGAGCCGGATCTCAACATTGACGCGTTCCGACCGGGCGACCTGCTGACGTGGATCATCGCGGACGACGGCCTGATTTCGGAACCGCCGGCCGAGCGTTTGGCCTCCGCCCTGCGCCATGCTGGCCTGAAGAGTTCGGTTCTGGCCGACTTGTTGGCATCCCGAGATGATTTGAACGACGGATTCACCTCTCTGGCGGCGCGCTGGTTGGGATCTGATGGGCTGGTCCCGTCGGCGTCGGCCACCCTGCCCGGCGCCACGAACCACGACCTCGCTGGCATCGCCCACGGCGGTTTGGTGGATGCCCTTGACCTGGCGTCTCTTGGCGTGCCGGCCGTCGGGGTGGCAACGGTGTTCGTATCGGGCCCGCTCGGCCCGACTGTGTGGCCGGGCGTGTCATCAGATCATGT
>JAYTVF010000291.1:0-4864 GCA_043744155.1 Acidimicrobiia bacterium
AGCACGACGAAGAGCCCGACCACGGCCAGCGGAAACAGGGCTCCGGGCATGAAACCAAGCCAAGTCGACACAAGACGCACACCCTGCGGGAAAAATCCGATACTCAACCCGGCCCAGACCGTGATGGCGATGATGAGGGCCAGGCGAGCCCAGTCGTTGGACAAGATGGCACCGAACGCGTATGAGCCTGTCGACTGGGCAGTGTAGGTGGGCCCGATGTCGAAGCGCCGTGAGATGCGCGGCCGCTCATCACCGACGAATCCGACCGGCTGCATGTGCCGGTTGATCTGTTCGGGCTGTCCCAACACGAAACCGACTGTCGGCCGTTCCTGCTCGATATCGTCCGCACTGCCGATCCATCGACGAAACGATTGATCCTTGAAGACGAACGTCGGATAGTTCGCAAACGTGCCGCCGTCGACCAATTGGTGCACTCCAGCACCAAGATCGGGGTGCCGAAAGACGGCTCGACCCGCAGGAAAGGCGCCGGGGATGGCGCATGACGCGGTGACGGCCGAACTCACTTCCACGGCGGGCGTGGTGCGACCTGAAAAGACCACCGGTGTTCCGCTGGCGAGATCCATCACCACGACGTACAGGTCGACGCCCGTGGCTTTACACAGGTCGGCGAATGTCACCGGCCCGGCGGGTATCACCCCGTGCTTCGCGCACTCGGTCCGCAGCACCGTTTCCAGCCATTTGCCGAGCATGCCGCTATCGAAGAGCGATGATGTCGACCCGCGTACCAGTGAGAACAGCCGGGACGGGACGCTGCCGGCCAACTGTTTCAAGGCGATGGGTACCTGCGTCTCGATCTCCGCAGGCCCCAAACCTGCTGCGATCAGGGTGGCGGTGATAGCTCCTGCCGAGGCGCCGGCCACGCTGCCGAACCAATATCCCTTCTCTCGAAAAGCGCGCAGGGCACCCGCGTAAGCCACCCCTTTCGCCCCGCCACCTTTGAAGACACCGTTGACCAGCGTCTTGTCCTGCCACCACAGGCCAGGGTCCACGACATCCTGCGTTTGGTCGGTCATGACAAACTCCCGATTCACTTGAGTGAAGACCACGTCAGTCTCGCAGATCTCTACAGGACGACTCTGCGACCCTGCACCTCACCACCGACGATGACGGTGTCAACCAAAGGCGATCCGACGCTGAGGAAGATCTCATCCGGATGCGGGCAATCAAGCACGAGTACATCGCCCCGTTTTCCAACATCGAGAGACCCGCATCGCTTTTGAACACCCAGACTGTAGGCGGCGTTCAAGGTCGCGCCCACGAGAACTTCACCGGGTGTGAGCCGGAACCACGGCGCAGCCGATCCCATCGTCGACACGAGCGAGGTGGCGTGAATCGATGAGCAATAGTCGGTGGAAACGGCCAGCGGCACGTTGTTGTCGATGAGCAGACGGGCATTGGCCCTCCGCTCCGTCATATAGATCAATTCGGCGATCGGCAGTACGACGGCAATGGTATCGGTGCTACCAACCGCCCGAATTTCGTCGTCAGGGGTGTAGGTGAGGTGCTCGGCCGAAACGGCGCGGCCCTCCACCGCGGTCACCCAACCCTGTGACGGCTTCCAAGCGTCGGCATGCACACGAACAGCAAGGCCGACGCGATGGCTTTCGGCCATGAGGCGTAGCGCCTGCGCTGGGGTGAAAAGCCCATCCTCGACGGTCACATCCTGGAACTGAGCTACACCCTGGCGCACCACGGCGGGAAGCATCTGCGACGCAATCAACTCGGTATAGGCATCGGAGGCGCTCTGCCCGTCGGTATGCGTCTGGTCACGCGGCACGACGTGTGCGCCGAGAAACGTGACCACCAACTCGATCGGGGTGTGGGCACGGGACCGCTCGAGCAGTGCCAGTTGGTGGAGTTCACTCTCAACGGTGAGCCCATACCCAGATTTCACCTCGAGCGTCGTAACCCCACCGGCACCGATACGGTCGTAGGCCCGGGCCAGTCGGCGCAACAGTTCGTCGTCGCCGGCCGCCCGTGTGGCCACCACGCTGCTCCAAATACCCCCGCCCCGGGCAGCGACCTCGGCCAGACTGGCTCCGCCTAATCGGTCGGCGTATTCGGCGTGACGCTCCCCGGCGAACAGCGGGTGCGAGTGGCATTCGACCAGTCCGGGGGTCACTGTTTTGCCGGTGGCGTCGAGCGTCTCGACCGTCGGGTTCGCCCATTCCCGCATCACGGTCTCGGTGGTACCAACGGCCATGATGAGGCCGTCCCGAATGACCACGGCGCCGTCGCTGATGAGATGCATGTCGCCCTGCGTCGGGCCGCGGCGGGCTGCGCCGTCGTCACGAACACATGCCAACTGTGCGGCGTGAACGATATTCAGATCACCGGGCATGTCACGCGCACCAGGTGCGGATGAGGGTTTCGTAGACGTCGATCGCCGCGAGATACTGCGCCTCAATCACGTGTTCGTCGGCGAAGTTGTAGGGCGGGTCGCCCGGCCCGAAGTTCACACCAGGTATCCCGAAGCCTCGCAACGCCACCAGATCGCACCAGAACGGCACACCGTGGTAGATGGGCGCGGTGCCCATCGCCTGTTGTACCGCCCGATCAAGCGCGACCACGATGGGCTCGCCCGCCCCGATTTCGTAGGCGAAACGGGGGCCCGACAGCCAGTGCTCACTGAACTCGACGACGGCATCGATACGCTCGTCAACAGTCTTGGCTAGGTCAGCGATCATCGCTTCGACCTGGGCCTTCACCTCGTGGGGATCTTGGCTCGGCAGCAGGCGGATATCCACCGTGATGGTGCAACGATCTGGCACCTGGTTGTGCTTGGTACCGCCCGAAATCGTGCCGATGTTGATGATGGGGCCGCCCGCCAGCAGTGGGTGCGGTTCGTACGGCAACTGGCTTTCCAACGCCCGCAGCCCTGCCAAGATCGGTTCCATCGTCTCTATAGCGTTTACCCCAAGGTCTTTGAAGGTGGTATGGGCCTGCTTACCGCGGGTGGTGATCTTTAGATACGCCGCACCGCGATGCGCGATACCGATGGTGTTACTCGATGGCTCGCAGTCGATGACTGCGTCACCGACAAATCCGGCCTCGCACAGTGACCGCGTGCCGACGCCACCCTCGAAATGGCATGACACCGCTTGCAGGATGACATCACCCCGAAGTCGCTGACCGCTCGCCGCGATCCGCCTCAGAGCGGCCGCGGCTGCGGCTGTTCCGGCCTTCATGTCGGCTACTCCGGCGCCGTAGATCTTCCCGTCGATTACTTCGCCTCGGAAGGGATCACGGGTCCAATCCTGGCTCAGTTCGTAGATGTCGATATGGCCATTCAGAATCAGCGAGCGCCCGCCCCCACTCCCCCGCAATCGGGCTCCCACTGACGGTCGGCCAGGCATCGACTCGATCAGTCGCACCTCATCACAACCCCAGGCAATAAGTTGCCCGTGCAACCATTCCGCCAGCTCACGCTCCTTGCCCCAGATCGAGTCAATGGATGCAATGTCGCACAGCAGCTGACTGTCGGGATGGATGTCCGTGTGGTGACTGGCGTTGGGCACGGTCATAACGTCTAGCACGCCTGCGTATCCTGTGCTGATGCCGAAAACCCTCGAATTGCTCGGCTCGCTGGTTGGTTTTGCCACCGAGAGCCGTACCCCGAACGACCAACTGCAGTGCTTCATTGCCGAGTGCGTCGACGCCCTCGGCGCTCGCTGCCGATTCATCCCCGGGCCCGAGGGCCGTACCAATCTGCTGGTCTCATTTGGCCCCGACGATGCGGGCGGCCTCATGCTGTCGGCGCATACCGACGTGGTACCGGCCGGAGATGGATGGGCCACGCCGCCGTACTTGCTGCGGGTGGCCGATGGTCACGCCATCGGACGCGGTACGGCCGACATGAAGGGATTCATCGCCTGCGCGCTGACCGTGCTCGAACGTCTGGCCGTTGGGTTGTGGCGGGCTCCCTTGCACCTTGCCTTCTCGTTCGACGAGGAGATCGGCTGCGCTGGCATGCCGAGCATGCTCGACCACCTGGCATCGGCCGCCAATGTCCGTCCCGACCTGGTGATTGTCGGCGAGCCAACCATGATGCACCCCTGCCATCGCCATGCGGGCAAGGTTGCCTATGAGCTGACGCTGCGAGGCAACGCCGGGCATTCCAGCCGATCACCCCTGCAGCCGAGCACCATCACGACAGCGGCCCGCATCGTGATGGAGCTCGACGCATTGCAGGACCGCTATCGCACGCCAGACGAAAACGGTATCTTCCCGGTCACCGTGAACTGCGGCACCGTGCACGGTGGCACGGCGCTCAACGTGATCGCCGAGCAGTGCGTCGTTAGTTTTGAGATTCGACATGCCCCAGAGGGTGATCCCGATGAGCTCTTGCGACCGATTCAGCAGGTGATCGAAGGCGAACACAGTCGCCTTGCCGCAGTCGGCGGTGGCATCGATCAAATCGAGGTCACGCGGTATCCTGGCTTAGCCTCCGATCCGTCACACCCTCTGGTCAGATTGGTGGAACGCATCGCCGACACCGGCCTGTGTCACTCGGTCGGCTATGGAACCGAGGGTGGTCTCTATGCCCGGCAGCTCGGTGTTCCGGTGGTGATCTGCGGACCGGGCGACATCGCTGTCGCCCACCGGCCGGACGAGTACGTGAGTCTGCAACAACTCGACTCATGCGAACATTTTCTGCACTCGCTGATCGAATCCGTCTGTCTATAGACCGACTCGACTAGGGCGCGACTAGGGCCAATGCCGTTCGGTTAGCGGTTCGCCGTGCGACTGAGGTGGCCGGGGGGCAGGCAGGCGAGCCTGCAGGCGCCGGTTGGTTGGTGCACGCAACCTTGGGCGGTAATGCACACAACCTTGGGGCGGAACG
>JAYTVF010000292.1:0-4863 GCA_043744155.1 Acidimicrobiia bacterium
CCCACCCGCAGACCACAGCCGTAGAGCACTTCGAGCACGGCATCGTCTCGTAGCCGAAGGTGCTCCGGTTGGTCATCGAGGGCAGACGGGGGGCTGTCGAGCAGATGATGCACATCGCTGGCGCTAAGCACCTCGGGAAGCCGCCCCTCACCGGCCAGAGCGGTGAGGGTTGCGGCCGGGTCAACCACGAGAGCGCCGGTACGCCGCAACCAGGAGAAGTAGCGGCGAAGGCAGGAAGCCTTTCGGGCCACGGATTTGCGAGCGTATTGACGACTCGTGAGGTATGCCAAAAATCGCCGAAGGTCAAGCCTGGTGACTCGTTCCGGACCATCGAACCCGGCTCGCTCGGCCCATACGACGAATCCCTCAAGATCGCGTCGATACGCAGCCACGGTGTTGGTCGAGGATGCCGTGAGCGAGCGGCTGAACTCGTCGAGTTGCCATCCCATGCTCTCACCGTATCCCCCGGTGCTCACCGCAAACGTGGACCCGTTCGTAACAGCCAGCCGTCTCCACTATCCAGCCGCCGATCTCCAGTCGGGCGAGCGCCACCGCGGCGTGGCCGACGGAGCAGCCACTGCAGGACACGATCTCGTCAAATGAGAGCGGCCGATCGGACATGAGATCGAGCACTGCTTGCTCGGCGGCTGCCGGGGGCGCACGGTGATCGGCGGGCGATGCAAACCGGCTCCGACCGAGGCCGAGCTCCATCAGCACATCCGACACGTCGTGCACCGGCAGACAACCGTCTCGAAGGAGTTCATTGGTGCCACAGGCCACCGGGTTTCGGGGCGAACCGGGCACCGCCATGATCGACCGTCCCCGACGTTCGGCCTCGTTGACGGTGAGCAAGGAGCCCCCGCGCTCGCGTGACTCGACCACGACCACGATTTCGGCCAACGTGGCTATCACTCGGTTGCGTTGGGGGAACCGGTGGGCCAACGGTACCGACCCGGGTGGAACCTCGGCCAGCAAAAGACCTTTTTCGGCGACCGCTTTCCAGAGGGCGCGGTGCCCACTGGGATATGGCACATCAAGGCCCGACCCGACGACGCCGATAGGGGCCGCACCTTGGGCCACGCTAAGCACGCCGCGATGAGCGGCACCGTCGATGCCCGACGCCAATCCGGATACAACGGCAATACCGTGGCGCGCTAACTCGGCACCCAATTGCGCCGCCATCTCGCGACCGACAGCCGTTGCCTGACGGGTGCCGACAATCGCTACTCGCCTGGGCTCAAGGGCGGCGAAGTCGCCGAGCGAGAACAGCACCGCTGGCGCGAACGCGTCGTGCGCGAGCACGTCGGGATACGAGTCGTGGCCGAGCAGGCTCACCACGGTGCCCATCGCAAGGCAACGATCCCAGAGTTCAGTTGGGTCGATCGCTTCGGCCTGCTTCGCAAGCACATCCATGGCGTCGCTGCTGGTCGGCGGCGTGGGAAAGCCGCCGGGAAATGCTCGGCGCGCCAGAACGGCGCGCCACGCCTCGAGAGGCTCGAGACGAGCCAGTAAGGCGCGCAGGCGCATCGGTGTGAGATGCGGTAGAGCGGCGAGCGCTGCTGCGTAGGCTTCCATCGGCAAGTCGCTCATGCGGCGATCTCTCTCGGAGCGAGCGGATTACTACGAAGCAGTAGCGCGGTGGCGACATGGTTGAACGCGAGTGGACCCTCGTGTTGGTCAAGGTCGGCCAGGGTAAGCGCCACCCGTTTGATGCGGTGCAGCCCTCGACCAGTGAGCTGGCCAGCCTCGATCTTGCGACGGAGCAGATCGAGGGCGTCGGGGGTCAACGGCGCGTGCTGCTCAAGGGCTGGACCACTGATGTGCGCATTCGCACATCCGCTTCGCGCCATGGCGCGTGCACGTGCGCAGGCCACACGAGCCGCCACGGTGTCAGTAGATTCGGACTTGAGGTCGCTCAGCAGGTCGTCGGCCAGCACACGATCGACCGAGATCCGTAGATCGAATCTATCGAGTAACGGACCTGAGAGTCGGCGAAGGTGGCGAAGCCGCAAGGCGTCGCTGCATTGGCACGCCATCGAGTTGGCGCTGGCCCCGCAGCCACACGGATTGGTGGCCCCCACGAGGAGAAAGCGGGCCGGGAAGCTGACCGTGCCACGAGCTCGCGAGATACGGACGACGCCCTCTTCCAGCGGCTGGCGCAAGCTGTCGAGCACGCTGCCGGGGAACTCGCTCATCTCATCGAGGAACAGCACGCCACCCGACGCCAACGACACCTCGCCCGGCCGCATGGCCGAGGTACCGCCGCCGACCACCGACACCACCGACGCGGTGTGATGAGGTGCTCGAAATGGCGCAATGCGAATGAGCCCGTCGTAGGCAAGTGGCAGGCCGGCTGCCGAGTGAATTTTGGTTACCTCTAAGCCCGTCTCAGGATCGAGTGGGGGCAGCAGCCCACGCAGTCGCTCGGCGAGCATTGTTTTTCCTGCGCCCGGGGGGCCGACCAAGAGCAGGTGATGCTGACCGGTTGCGGCCACTTCAGCGGCCAGACGGGCCTGCAATTGGCCGCGAATGTCGGAGAAGTCAGAGGTCGCCACCGGTGCCGGTCGCGGTGGCGACAGCGGCGAATCTGGCCATGGTTTCAAACCCCGCAGCACTGCTGTGAGTTCAGCGAGGTCGGTACAGGACCGATGCTTGGGATTGATGACGGCCGCTTCGCGTTCGCATCCAATGGGCACCACCGGCACCGCTCGATCGAGCGCCGCAACCAGCGGCACGATGCCTGCGATCGGTCGGATCGACCCGTCGAGGCCGAGCTCGCCCAGAAAGCCGAGATCGGCAACGGCGCGACTCGTTATCTCTTCTGCTGCAACCAGAATGCCGACAGCGATGGCCAAATCGAGACCGGCGCCACCCTTTCGCCGCGTCGTTGGTGCCAGGTTCACCGTCACCCGTTTGCTGGGCCATGGCAAGGAACTCGAGAGAAATGCCGCACGCACGCGGTCACGAGCCTCTCGACACGATTCGTCGGGCAGCCCGACGATGGTGAAGCCGGGCAACCCGCTCGAAACGTGCACCTCGACGGTGACTGGAAGCCCTTCTGCGCCGAGCAGACTGGCCGATGAAATGGCGGCGAACATGACCATCCTCCGATGTCGTACGGGAGGAGGCCGGAAGCCTCAAGCCAGGCTGTGAACCTGATAGGAGTACTCTAGCACGGGGTGCGCGAGGCAAGCGAGGACCGCCTGACAAACTGTTGTGGTGAAACCCCTTGCCACCCTCGGTCTGCTCGGCGCCCTTGTCGTGGGTTCGGGGTGCGGGGGAACCCCACATCGCAGCGCCGCCTCGTTCTGTGGGCAACTCGACAAAGACCGCACGATCTTGATGCTGCCAATGACCACTCCCGAGCAGATTTCACCGATGGTGGCCCGCTATCGAGCTCTCGACGCGCGCGCGCCCGAGGAGATCCGAGATCAATGGCATGACCTCACCGAACTCATTGCCAAGGTCGCGGCCGCCGACGTCTCCACGGCGGCCAAGCAGGCCGACCTCGTGAAGTTGGCGTACACCACAGACAAATCGGTGAAGGCCGTTGTCACCTACGCCAAGGCAACATGCAGTGTCGATTTCAGCCCGGGCGCCTTGCCTTCGACCACGGTTGCCTCAGGCGGATAGACCGGTCGAGCCCGAAACGGCGAAAGGCCGGCGCAGCCAGCGCCGGCCTTTCGCACTCAGACGATCTCGCCTCGCCGGCGGATCACGCGGTCAATGATGCCGTAGTCCTTGGCGCCCTCGGCCGTGAACCACCGGTCACGATCGGAGTCGGCGGTGATCTGTTCGACGGTCTGCCCGGTGTGGCGAGCGATCTCCTCGGCCAACTGACGTTTCATATAGGTCAACTGCTCGGCCTGAATGGCAATGTCAGCGGCCTGCCCACGCAGACCCGCCGAGGGCTGATGCATCATGATGCGAGCGTTCGGTAGTGCGTAGCGCTTGCCCTTGGTACCAGCACCGAGCAGGAACTGGCCCATGCTGGCGGCCAGGCCGAGCGAAACAGTGGCCACGTCACACGACACGAAGTTCATCGTGTCGTAGATTGCCATCCCTGCCGTGACTGAACCACCAGGCGAGTTGATGTACAACCAGATGTCGGTGCTGGGGTCCTCGGACTCGAGAAACAGCAGCTGCGCGCAGATGGCGTTGGCGATGTCATCGTTGACGTCGGTGCCGAGCATGATGACTCGGCTCTTCAAAAGACGGGTGAATACTTCGGATCGGCCTTCGCCGGCGCCCCCTTCGGAGCGGATGTCGATCGACATGGGGGTAGTCATGCCGCAGAGGCTATCGCCGACCGCGCTCGACCAAACGGTTTGGGCGACAAACCTGGCGAAGTTGCTCACACTCGGGAGTCCGGTGACCTCACCCCTGACACCACCGAACTCCCGAGGAGCTAGTCGTGGGCCTGGTCGTACCGCCGTCCCGACCCACGTCGTTGCTGGTACGACGATGTCAGATCGGGAGGGAACACATCAATGGTCCGATTGAATCAAGATTGGATCAAGTTGCGCAGTGCGTGACCGACGTGGCGCTAACAGCGCTCTCGACCGCTGAAAATGACGCCAACACGATCGGTGGCTTCGAGTAGCGGACGCAGGGCGATGAGACCAGCCAGCCCGGCAGTGCCGGTGGCGTCCACCGGAATAGACGTATGCTCGACAGCCAACTGATGCGCACGTACCACATCGCTCTCGGCCACGACGACCGATTCGCCGTTTGATCTAGCCAAGCCCTCGACCACGCCGACCCAATCGTAGGTTTCGTCATCCAAGATCCCAGACGCTGCGCTCGTCGGACCAACAGGATCCGATGACACCCACGGAAACATGCACCGCTCCCAGTCAAGCG
>JAYTVF010000293.1:0-1526 GCA_043744155.1 Acidimicrobiia bacterium
CGCACGCACCAACACCGCGCTCGGCGACAACGAGATCCACCCGCTGCTGGTGGTCGCCGTGTTCGTGCTCGACCTGCTGTGCATCCACCCCTTCGCCGACGGCAACGGTCGCGTGGCGAGACTCGCCACGACACACCTGCTGCAACGAGCTGGGTACGGGGTCGGCAGGTACGTGAGCATCGAACAACTCATCTACGAGACCACGGACGGGTACTACCAGGCACTGGCGGCGTCGACACGCGCCTGGTTCGACGACGGCCAACACAGCGCCTGGCCCTGGACCGGCTTCCTGCTCGGCCGACTCGATGCCGCATACGAGCGCTTCGGAACCCGGGTCGCCGCCGGGACAGGAGGCGGCACCAAACAGGACCGTGTACGCGATTTCGTGCTTCTGCACGCCTCCACCCCGTTCACCATCGCCGACATCCGCAGAACCGTGCCCGGCATCAGCGACAACACCATCCGCCTCGTCCTCAGCGAACTGAGGAACGAGGGACTGATCGCCAACGACGGCACCGGACGCAAGGCGAGCTGGCACCGAGTCGGCGCCTGAAGGCCTCAGCCATCCGATTGGCGTCGGAACAGCCGCCAGGCACAGACAAACCACAGACCGATGGCGACGAGCCAAATTGCCGCACTGCGAAGCGGGTGACCGTCGCTGCCCGACGCCAACGAGTACGTCGCACTGTCGTTCGGTGCGTACATGAACCAGCCACCGCTGTTGGGCTCGGAGAAGAGACCGTTCGCCGCTGCTGCCACGACCGCGAATGCCCCACCGAGGGCGACAACGAGGACGGTCCGCTGGCCGAGGGTCACGTTGTCAGCCTTGCAGCTCGCCGCTTGTGCCCTCGCCGAGACAGCAGATGAAACGCCAGCCCGAAGAACAGCGCTCCGAATCCCCGCCGATCAACGGCTGGACGTTGGCCGGCGACCAAGTTCCCGAGTTTCCCGTTGTAGGGACCTTGATCAGGATTCCGCCAGGCTGGACCGAGCCGGGCACAGGTAGCGATAGCACTACGGCCGAGCAGGGGGATGCCGCGCCGACAACCGAACCGGCAATCACGGTCGGCGGAGGTTGACCGGCCGGCCGTGGATCTCGGTCTGGCTCGGTAATGAGAATTCCACTGTTGCTCTGTGCCCGTGCTATCTGTAGCCCGAGCCGACTGACTCAGAGGTGACGGCTCGCTTGCCCATGCGGGTGATGGCTTCCAATCCTGGCTCGGGCGTGCTGGTCGATTACGGGCCCTCGTGAACAGTGAGGGCGCGAGGCTTGCACGTCACGTCGGATGGAACAGGTGCAACCGAGGAGAATGTGGCATCGGACCAAACGCCGCCTCCCCGTTCACTCCGCTCCTGAAGCTCGGCGATCGAGGCGGGAACGAGGGTCCGTGCGTACGCGACCAACTGCTCCTGCGTCGCTCCTCGGGCGGATACGTCGTAAGCGTTGCCGGCCATGTCCCAGGTGAGGTGGTTGTAGCCAATACCTCGGTTTGGTTGTTGATAGGTGCTGAACCAGGCTCGGTTGC
>JAYTVF010000294.1:0-4833 GCA_043744155.1 Acidimicrobiia bacterium
TTGTGCCGGCCTGACCACTGCGATTGGCTTGATGCGCATAGCTTGGGGGAGTGTCCGCAGACGACCCATATAAAGCCTCCGAAGGCCTAGCCAGCGAAATACATAGCGCCTTTTTGGAGTCTTCGTCCGGCACGAGCAGCGTGGCGGGTGCACGCCGACAACAGCGAGTCGGCACCGTGCGAAGCCTCCGAGAGTGGGCGTTGGTCGTCATTGGTGCCGTCGGTATCGCACTGGTCGTTCGTGCGTTTTTGTTGGCGTCGTTCTTCATCCCGTCCGAATCGATGCTGCCGACTCTGAAGGTGGGTGATCGGGTGCTGGTGAACAAGGCCGCCTATCGAGTTCATGAGGTTCATCGCGGTGATGTGGTGGTCTTTGAACGGCCGCCGGGGCTGCTGGCGGACGAGAACATCAAGGACCTCGTGAAACGCGTGATCGGGCTGCCTGGCGACACGGTCGAGTTCCGTGAGGATCATGTGATCGTGAACGGTCACCTTGTGGAGGAGCCCTATCTCACCCCAGGCACCGTCACCCGGGCCAAGACACTGGGTGCCTCCATCAAGGTGCCCGCGAATGAGGTCCTGGTGCTCGGGGACAACCGCGAGGGTTCAAAGGATGGTCGGTTCTTCGGGCCTATAAAGGTCAGTTCGATCGTTGGTCGGGCCTTCGTGGTGTACTGGCCGTCATCGGATATCACCCGTCTCTAGCTCCTGCGTCGGCCCGTCTCGGCGGCCATGGCTTCCATCATGCGATCAACCCAGTCACTGAACACCCCGTCGGCGCCCATGCGAAGCACCCGACTCAGCAAGTAGTCCTGCTGCAGATCCCACGCCAGGCAGTAGCGGTCAAACCGATGGAACAGGGCGATGAGACCGCCAGTCCATTCGCTATGGTGAAGATTCACTGCGTCGATCTCATATTCGCGAAGCGACGCGGCGCGCCGTTCTGGACCTTCCTTCATGGCCGCCAGTCGGGTGGAGTTGACCAAGCGCACCGAGGTATCAAGTGCCCGAAGTGATGAAAGAGTTTCTCGGGATGGGTGGCAGAGCCAGAGCCGAGGCAGAAGGGTCGGTGCCACCTGCCGAACAGTGTCGATGACGACCGACCCGGTCCCTTCACCTTTCAGGTCGAGCGACAAGGAATACTCATTGGCGGGAAAGGCAACCAGAAGCTGTGACAGGCTCGGCAGCGTCTCGGGAAGCTGATCTCGGGTCAGCTCGCTGATCGGGCGCCGGCGTCGACCGTTTCGGACGACACCGTCGTGATCGAGCACGGCGATGCCGTCGGCGGTCACCCAAACGTCGCTCTCCAGCCCCGTAGCGCCCAGCCGCAATGCGAGTCCGAAAGCCTCAAGAGTGTTTTCTGGCGCGTGGGCCTTTGCGCCCCGATGGGCGAACGCAATCGGCTGATCGAGGAGCGACGGAAGGCGTTGCTGCATACCGACAAGTTTGGCAGGTTCGCCTGTCAGTGGCTTCGGTCGAGAAGTTCAATAGACTCATCCTCGATGTTCAATGTCACCGGTGGCGAGGTCGTCATAATTCTCGTTCTTGCCCTCGTCGTGCTGGGCCCAGAGAAGCTACCTGACATGCTTCGAAAGGCTGGTCGGCTGTATGGCGAACTACGGCGGATGTCGAGCGGATTTCAAAGCGAGTTCGAGGAAACCTTCGGAGAGCCACTTCGAGAGTTTCGTGAGACGGCCAACCAGGCCCGCGACATGATTCGCAACCCGCTCGCAGACCACTCGCCGCCCGACCAGACTCCAGCTGCAGCGGACGAAACCGTCTCAGTAACCTCCGCAGCGCCCGAATCGGCGACGCCACCACGGGTGTGGCCGAAGGCGACAGGTGCCGAACCCCCGTTCACTTCGGTGATTCGCGCAGATGACCCGCCCGCAGAACCGCAGCCCGAGACATCAGCCTGGGCCGCGCCCGATTCCGTAGCGAGGACCACGGACGTCTCGGCGACTCCGGGCACAAGTTCGAATCGGGCCGAATGGCAGACGTGGCCCGAGGTCGGGCAGTCGTTTCCGCCGCCAAGTCCCCAGTTACCACCCCCGGCGCCGCCGGTGCCTGCGGCTTCACCCGGTGCAGGCTCTTGGGCACCACCAAACGGAGCGCCCCAAGACCCGTGGTCCTCATCGGGCGGTGAGGCATGATGCGGTCACGCTTGTCAGTCAAGAAGGTGCCGTCGCTGTCGTCACCGGCCGACACCATGTCACTGACCGATCACCTCCGCGAGCTGCGCCAACGCTTGGTGAAGTCGATTCTGGCGGTGGTCGTTGGCATGCTGGTGATGCTCACGCTCTACGACCCGGTCGCAGACTTCCTTCGGCGACCCTATAAGCAGCTTTGTGACATCCCGAAGTACAACTGCAGCGCGCAGTTCGCCATCATCGATCCTCTTGCGCCGCTCGGGGCGCGCATGCGTGTAGCCGGCTGGGGTGGCTTGATACTCGCCCTACCCGTGCTTCTGTGGCAGATCTGGAAGTTCGTCGTGCCAGCGCTCCACAAGAAGGAGAAGCAGTATGCGTTGCCATTCGTGCTCTCGTCGCTGATTCTGTTCGGCATGGGAGCCTCGATCGCGTACCTCACCCTAGAGAAGGCCCTCGAGTTTCTGGTCGGCTGGGCCGGGCATAACTCAGCGGCGAGTTTCACCATCGACAAGTACCTGCGACTCGTGACGCTGATGATGCTGGCGTTCGGCATAGGGTTCCTATTCCCGGTGCTCCTCGTCTTTTTGCAGATCGTCAAGGCGGTGAAGCCCAAGCAATTGTTGGTCTGGTGGCGGCAGGCCATCGTTGTCATCGTCATCGTTGCGGCAGTCATCACGCCGAGCGGTGATCCGATCAGCCTATTTGCGCTTGCCATCCCAATGTGGATCTTCTACTTCGCGGCGATCGGAATCGGGCACCTCATCGTGCGGAGATCGAAAGCGGAAGATCCGGCGACCACGGCCGCCTGATGGCTATCGCCAACCATGCTCCGGAGCCGCCGGCGCAGGGCATACGAGACCGCGACAGGCGTCTCACGCAGTACGGTTTCGCCCTCGACGAGTTTCAACTCAACGCCATCGACGCTATCGACGCCGGCCGATCAGTACTGGTGGCGGCTCCCACCGGGTCTGGCAAGACTGTCGTCGCCGAGTACGCGGTTGGTCGCGTGCTCGATCAGGGCAAACGGGCCTTCTACACGACGCCGGTAAAAGCGTTGTCCAACCAGAAGTACCACGACTTGGTGCAACTGCGCGGCGCCGAGCAGGTCGGGCTGCTCACGGGCGACAATGCCATCAACCCCGAAGCTTCGGTCGTGGTCATGACGACCGAAGTGTTGCGGAACATGATCTACGCCCGATCGAGCGCGCTGGGCCAGTTGGGCTTGGTGGTACTCGATGAGGTGCACTACCTACAAGACACCTACCGCGGGCCGGTCTGGGAGGAGGTCATCATCCATCTTCCAACGGCCGTTCAGCTGGTATGCCTTTCGGCCACGGTATCGAACGCCGACGAAGTCACCGACTGGATCTCCACCGTTCGTGGTCCGACCACGTCGATTATCGAGCATCGCCGACCGGTCACCTTGCATCACCTGACCATGATCGGTGACAAGACCCAAGATCGCGTGCACCTGCTGCCGATTCTGGTGAATGGCAACCCCAATGCCGAGGCGCTCCGTATCGACAATGAAGCGGCTCGGGGCTGGAACGGCGGCAGCAAACTTTCGGGCAAACGCAAGCTCTATACACCCAGACGGCCAGAGGTAGTCGAGCGGCTTGACCGCGAGAACATGTTGCCGGCCATCTACTTCATTTTTTCTCGAAACGCCTGCGACGACGCGGCGAAAGCTTGCCTCGAAGCCGGGCTCCGGCTCACCACGGCGCTCGAACGCGATCGTATCCGCGAGATTGTCGGCCAGCGGCTCGGCATCATGGATGATGCCGACCTGTCGGTGCTGGGGTACGCCCGATTCGTGGCCTGCCTCGAGAATGGCATCGCCGCCCACCATGCAGGCATGGTGCCACCCTTCAAGGAGGTCGTTGAAGCCTGTTTCACCGAAGGACTGGTGAAGGTGGTGTTCGCCACCGAGACGCTGGCAGTAGGTATCAACATGCCGGCTCGCACCGTCGTCATCGAGAAGCTTTCGAAATTCACCGGAGAGCACCACGCCTTTTTGACCCCGGGGGAGTACACCCAGCTGACGGGTCGGGCCGGGCGCAGAGGGATAGACACCGTCGGTCACGCAGTCGTGTTGTGGAGCCCGTTCGTACCCTTTGAACAAGTTTCGGCGTTGGCTGCCAGCCGCAGCTTCCACTTGGCCAGCGCCTTTCGGCCGACCTACAACATGGCCGCCAACCTGGTGCGGGCCTATGGTCGTGAGAAGGCCGAGCAGCTGTTGTCGCTGTCGTTCGCCCAGTATCAGGCCGACGGCGATGTGGTGCGCATCGAGGCACGCCTCGTCCGACGTCGGGCCGCTCTGGCAGAGCTGAAAGCCGACGCTGTCAGCCCGTTCGGCGACCTTGAAGACTACCGGCGACTGACGAGCCGCCGAGATCGTCGCGACGTGCGGCAGCCCATGCACATAGCGGCCGTCGAGGCGGCCCTTGGCCATCTGCGACCCGGCAACGTGGTGCTCGTCGAGCGCGGGCGCTACCGGGGCCCCGTCGTCGTGCTGACCGTGGCGTCCCGAAAGAATCAGCCGAGCCGGGTACGAGCGGTGACAGCCACTGGCACGCCGGTGCAGTTGGTGGCCAACGATTTCACCGATGTACCCCGGGCCATCGGCAAGATCGAGCTCCCGAAGCCCTATGCACCGAACCGGGAGGGTTACCAACGAGAGGTCT
>JAYTVF010000295.1:0-4833 GCA_043744155.1 Acidimicrobiia bacterium
CCGACCAGATCGATCTCGCCGATATCGGTAGGCGTTGGTTCGGGCAGGATTGCACCCCCGCCCAACGCCGTGGCGGCTACGGCAAGATCGAGCACCGGGCGACTCAAGTGACCTGCGACCCGTCGTGCCAGCAGCCACGAGGCCATCAACGCCGTTGCGCTGGCGCCTGCCATGACCAGCCACGCGACTCTGGCACGCTGGTTTGCTCCATCACGTGATCGCTCCACGCGTAACGCACCAACGATCATCTCAGCCTGATCGTTGATCGGGGTCGTCACGACCAAAACATCGTCAGAACTCGACGCCGAGAGCCCTTCGAGCGCACGTTGCACCAATTCATCTCCATGCTGTGGACCGGTGCCGAACCATCGCTCGCCGCTCGTGAGGTACACGCCGAAAACTGATGTTCCATGGGGGTCGCGGATCACCCCAGTGACAGTCAGTCGTTGCAACTGGGTACTGTCCAGAGGGGTGGCGATCTTGGCAAGGGTTTGAGCTGCGGCCTCTTGCAACTCGACGAGTTCGGAATCGAGCGTCCAGCGTTGCACCACGATCGCCAGGGGAAAACCGAGGATAAGCAAGACGAAGGCCGTCACACCGACCATTGCCTGGGTGATGCGTCGCCTCACGGTGCCACCAGTCGATAGCCGACGCCGCGAACGGTGGCAATATCAACAGCCGAGCCAACCTTGCGCCGAAGTGAGACGATGTGCATGTCGACGGTCTTGGTAGAACTCTCCCAATGGAGGTCCCACACGTCGGCCAAAAGGCGGTCACGTGGGACGACCTTGCCGACGGCGCGAACCAGGTAGAGAAGTAACTGGAATTCACGCAATCGAAGCTGGACGGGTTCTCCGTTGATGGTCGCCTGATACGCGGTGGGATCCACCCGGAGGGTGCCGACCTGCACGGATCCATTCGGGTCTTCGGGGCGGGTATCGCGTAAATGAGCTCGCACTCGGGCGAGCAGTACCGCCGTCGAGAATGGTTTGGTGACGTAATCGTTCGCACCGGCATCGAGACCCACGACAATGTCGATCTCGGTGTCACGGGCGGTCACGAGCACGATCGGCACGTCACGGTTTGAGGTGCGAAACCATCGGCAGAGCGTAAAGCCATCGATATCGGGAAGCCCCGCATCGAGCAACACCAGATCCGGAACCCGCGCCTCGAACGCCTGCGTGGCAGTCGCGCCGGTGCGATAGAGCGAAACCTCATAGCCATGAGCGGTGAGGGCGTCGGAGACGACTTGGCCGATCGAGGGGTCATCCTCGACGATCATTACGTGCTGCGGGTTGCCGTAGGCGCTCATCTGAGCCGCAGCGTAGAAGATCGACAACAGGGACTGCGTGCTGGCCCCACAATTAACGACCGAAGAGATGTGACCCGACGGCCATGAGTAAAACGGGAACCGGGGTGGCCCTTGCAGGCCCCCCGATCCCTTGGTCCCAACCGTTCGATCAGGACATAGACCACGACTTAGGCGTTAGTGGCAGCGGTCGCCTTAACGGCCGGTGCGGGGTTTGCCTGGCCAGCGGCCTTGGCCGCATCCTCAGCAGCCTCACGCTCTGGGGTCTCGGCAGCTTCGTGAGCCGCGTCCTCATTCGAGCCGCCGTGACCGTGGCCATGACCGTGTCCCTTGCCCGAAGCTTCGGCAGCGGCTTGCTCAGGTGACTCGGCGGCCTCGTGGGCGGCATCCTTGTTGCTGTCATCAACCGGGGCGGCGGCGGCAACCGCAACCGTGGTCGCCGGGGTGGTTTGAGCGCTGGAGACGCCAGGCATTCCGAGGGCGACGCCGATAGCGCCACCACCGACAAGTCCGACGAAGAGACCGATTGCAGCAATTCGCTTACTTTTCATGAAGTGTCCTTTCAGGAAGATCGGGGTTGATCGACAACCACACTCTGACCGAGGCGTCTGAGGCCGACCTGTGGTGCCGGTCAACGGATCGCAAACTCTTCCTGTGAGAAGTGAAAGAAATCGGCAGCAACGTAAGAGGACGGTAAATTGGCCGATTCACCTCGTTACTGCACGGCGACCCGGGGTTACAGTCCCCGAGCCACCAACGAGGGAGAACCCAAAGCTCATGATAGAGGCTCGCGGACTAGTAAAGAGATATGGTGAAAAGACCGCCGTCGACGACCTGAGCTTTCAAGTGAAGCCGGGCATTGTGACGGGCTTTCTTGGCCCGAACGGTTCGGGCAAGTCGACAACCATGCGCATGATTATCGGCCTCGACGCGCCGAACAAGGGCACCGTGACGATCAACGGCAAGGCCTACGCCCAGCATCATGCACCGCTCCACGAAGTCGGTGCGCTGCTGGAAGCCCGCGCCGTGCACGCCGGGCGGTCGGCCCGCAACCACCTCCGGGCCCTCGCCGCCACCTCGGGTATCTCCAAAGGCCGGGTTGATGACCTCATCAATCTCGTCGGCCTCCAGGATGTCGCCGACAAGCGGGTCGGTGGATTCTCACTTGGCATGGGCCAACGGCTCGGCATCGCAGCATCTCTCCTCGGCGACCCGGCCACGCTCATTTTGGACGAGCCCGTCAACGGACTCGATCCCGAGGGCATCTTGTGGATTCGCAACCTACTTCGGGCGCTGGCCCGCGAAGGGCGCACCGTACTGGTGTCGTCTCACCTCATGTCCGAAATGGCGTTGACCGCCGACCACCTCATTGTCATCGGACGCGGTCGACTGATCGCTGATGTTTCGGTCGATGAGTTCACGAAACAGGCTCAGTCCGATGTGGTGAATGTGCGCTCGCCACAGGCTGCGCGACTCTCTGACGTACTCGTCGGCCCGAACATCGTCGTCACATTATCCAGCCCTGACCGACTCGAAGTGGTGGGCGTTTCCTGCGACCGAATCGGCGCCCTAGCGTTCCAACATCAAATACCCATTTACGAATTGACCCCGCAGCAGGCTTCATTGGAGCAAGCTTTTATGAAACTCACCCGGGACGCCGTGGAATACCAGACACCAGACCGAGTCAGCCCTACCGCAGGCCAGGTACCGGCATGACACTGCTCGACAACCCGAACGCTCTCACCGTCGCCCACCTCGACACGCCAGCGCAGAACCTGAAGGTCACCCAAGCCAAGGTCATCGCATCGGAATGGCTGAAATTCCGAACGGTTCGATCCTCCTGGCTCGTCATCATTGCCGCCGTCGGTTCCATGCTCGGCGCCGGCATCGCCATTGCGTGGTCGACCGCAGCCGAATGGGGTCAGGACCACGGCGGACGTGGCGGACACGAAGACCATTTCAACGCGCTGACAGATCCGCTCTCCGGGCTTCACCTGGCGCAGCTCGCTATCGGCGTGTTGGCCATCTTGCTCGTCGCCGGTGAATATCCCGGCGGGATGATCCGCGCCACCTTCGGTGCGGTGCCCAAACGTCTCCCGGTTCTCTGGGCAAAACTGGCCGTCGCTGCGACCGTCACCGCAGTGACCATGATTCCGGTCACCGTGGCGACCTTCTTCATCAGCCAGCGACTGCTCACATCTACCGGCCAGCACATCGGGTGGGCTTCACCCAACGTGCCTCGAGTGGTCATCGGCTCCGCCCTCTACCTCATCGTGGTTTCCATTCTGGCAGTGGGCATCGGTGCCATTATCCGCAACATCGCCGGTGCCGTCGCTGCGTTCGTCGGCATCGTGCTCGTGCTGCCAGGGATTGCGCTGGCGCTGTCGCCCACGTGGGCGAACCGCATCAACAAATGGCTCCCCAGCAATGCTGGTCAGGCCATTTTGAACACGAGGGCCGACCCGACCTTTTTCTCTCCATGGCGCGGACTCGGCATCTTCTTGGCCTACGCCGCCGCGACCGTCATCGCAGCCGCCGTGCTGCTCAAACGAAGAGACGCCTAGCCGCAGCCCTGAATCACTTGCAAATTCTTCACACTCGACGTATGTAATCGTGTGCGGAGAGGGTTCAGAATAGTCCTATGCCATCGATGGGAATCGTTCTAGGGGCAGGCGGCATCATCGGCCCCGCCTATCACCTCAGTGTGCTGCGCGCGCTGCGCAGCACGACCGGCCGGGATCCTGCCGATGCCTCGTTGTTCGTTGGCACTTCTGGCGGTGCCATCGTGGCTGCACTCTTGGCCACCGGCCATTCTCTCGACAGGTTGGCCGCTGCCTTTGACATCGATGGCAACGGCACGCGTCAGGTGGGTGATCCGCTGCACGACGCCGTCGAGATCTTGCTGACACTCCCCCACCTGGGCTGGGGTGAGTTTCATGTGCCACCGCGCACGCCCCGCCACCGCTACCCCGACGTTCGCCAACGCATCGCGCTGCGCTCATCGGCGCTGTTCGCGAGCGGCGAGGTTGATCCGCTGCGATACGCGGAGCCATTCGACGACCTTTTCGGCGGCATCTGGCCAACGACGCTGCGGCTCTGCGCGGTGCACTGTGCCACCGGTCGGCGGCGAGTCTTCGGCCCGGCCGACGCGGTGCCCCTCGCTCGCGCCGCCGCGGCGTCCTGCGCGGTGCCGGGAATGTTCCGACCGGTGCGCATCGACGGTGACGATTACAGCGATGGCGGCTTCTTCTCGCCGACCAATGCCGATGTCGCGCTGGGCCATCGGCTCGACCAGGTCACGATCGTTTCGCCGATGTCGTCCAGCGCCCGATCGATTCCGGCATCCTTCGAGCATCCGCTGAGAATTGGCCTGCACGCCCTGGTCGCTCGCGAACGGCGACAGCTTCGTCGACACGGTATCGATGTCACGTTGGTAGAACCCAACTATGCGGCGCGAAAGGCGATCGGCGCCGACTACATGGATCTCACGAAGGCGCCAGCAGTAGCCCGAGCCATGACACTCA
>JAYTVF010000296.1:0-1521 GCA_043744155.1 Acidimicrobiia bacterium
AATTGCTCGGAATACCCACCCGCCATCGTTGCCGAATTCCTGACTGTACCGTCCGTCCCAAAACGGAACCACGAGGGTTGTGCGGTGCCACACCTGGGCATTGATCGTGCGCTTATCAAGAGCCAGCCTGATCCCCGGGTCGCCCGGCGCGCCCCCATTCGGCGCAGTAGCGCCGATCCCGTTGAACTGACCGTTGGCCACGTCCCACGAGACGTAGTTATCGACCTTCTCAACATCGGACTTCTCATTGAAATCCCATGGATTCGCACGTACTCGCGTGGCCCAATCGTTGTTTTGACAGTTCACTCCGGTGTACGGAATTGGTTTGCCGCCGAGCGGGAACAGCAGCGGGATGGCACCGGCGGCGTCGGGGTTCAGCACTTCGGGCACGGGCCCAATGAGGGCGTTCGACACCGTCGTATTTCCGACATTGGGGCCGAGCACCTGCACCCAATCAACGTCGACCTTCACGTCGCCACTAATGGCCACACGGATACCGGAGACCGATGCTGCCGGCACCTCGGCTTCATAAACATTCCAACCCGGTGTGGTGACGAATTGGCGGCCGGTTTGACACTCGTCCTTGACACCCGCAACGCAGGTGTAGAAAAAGATTCCGGCGCCGACCGCCCCGCTCACATTCATACGCACACGGAAGGTTCGATACGTCAGTCCATCGAGCCGACGGGCGTTACCCTCGCGGTCGTGGCCTACGGCGTCGCTGCCCATGGCGTGACCGCCAACGTCGTACCCACCCCAAAGCGGTGAGAAGTAGCCCAAGCCACCGAAGCGCAGGTGCAACTCTCCATTGGAGAGCGTTGGGGGTTCGGAGACACCCACGATCAGCGCCTCATCCACCAGGGCGACATCTTCGGCATTGGCGTAGTCGAGCGGATCGCCGAACGTGTCGGCGAAGAATTCGCGCTGCCCGCCGCCGGCCGCCGACGCCTTGATCGGGGAGAACGAAGAAAGCGTGGCGACGCTGAGAACTGAAAGCAGCGCCACCATAGAAACCGACACGCGAGAACGCAACATGTTCTTCTATCGGCGAACAATGCCGAACGAGTGAAGCGCTCACCCGCCGACGCCGCCGCAGCAGAGGCGATTAGGGTCGTTCGATCTGCGCCTCTGGGTGCAATGACCCAAGCCGGATCAGCCCGGCATCTTGAAGACGCTCACGAGGGTACATCCGGTGTCGGTGCGGAACTCCTCGTGCGCTGTGCCGGCCTGAGCGCCGTAGGCATGACCAGCGGTCATCAACACGCCCTGAGAAACGACGGATCCTTCGAGTATGTAGGAGAATTCCGGCTCCTCGTGATGGTGCAGGGTGCCGACATAGCCCGGAGCAAATTGGAAGGTGGCGATCATCTTGCCGTTGGCGGCGCAGAGTGCCTTGATCGCCACTCCCTCCCCCAGAGGCTTCCACGCCATCGCGCCGGAATCGGCAAAGGACCAACCGTCGGGAATCGTGCTCATGATGCGCACACTACCGGAGACGCTCACCCGAGCGCCTGGCGATCC
>JAYTVF010000297.1:0-4815 GCA_043744155.1 Acidimicrobiia bacterium
GCTAGAACCACTTCATCGCCCTTCTTGACCATAAGGCCCGTTTCGGGCTGCTGCGCGATCACGGTGCCGGGTGCAGGTACCAGATCGCTCTTTTCCAACCTAACCGTCACGATCAGTTCAAGCGGGCTGAGATTGTTGCGCGCCGTTCCCTCACTGAGGCCCACGACTGAGGGAAGCGGATGCGACTTCACCTTGCCTGCGGTTTTGACCAGTGCGACCACACCGCCCGCCACGCCGAGGAGGAGGGCGAGCATCACCACCCATAGCACGGCCCGCCCAGCCCGCCGCTTTCGCGGGGCTTTCAGCGCAAGCGCCGCGATCGCTTCGCTATCGTCAACATGGTTAGATTGCAGTCCGATGTACTCTTCGGGCGGTGGCTGGTCGTCCGTCTCTCGTTCGATCCCGCTTACACGAGCAGAAATCACGGGAGGTTCGCCAAGCCCACCAGGCTGCCGCGATTCGATCCCGCGCGATACAACCGGGGGTGATTCCACCTGAGGCACGGCCCCGCTGTCAGGCTGAACATCGCTTGGTACCCGTGTGTTACCGACTGCGGCTGCCCCAATCAGCGTGGCGCCGACGCCTGCGGGCGCCGCTGGCGAACCCGCAAGGCCAACGGTGGGTACAGCGATGGTTCCGTCGGCGCCCAACGGCAAGATGGGCATGCCGAGTGCGGTTTCGTCCTGCCGCTTTGGTGGCAGCGTAACCACGAGCGGCAGCGGGGCCGGGCGACTCAAGCGCTCGGCCGTCGCCAGCAATGCCCGGCCCAGCTCAGCGGAGTCATAACGCTCTTCAGGATGCGGACGGCCCGCCCGCTCGAGCACGGGAGCGAGCGGTCCGAGATCGGCTGAGACAGGAAGAAGTTTGCCCAAACGAGCCATGAGCGTGGCTACGGTGGTCTCGGCCGCGAACGGCACCTGACCCGTGACAGCCTCGACCAGCGAGAGCGCCAGGGAATACACGTCGCTTTTGCCGTCGAGTGGCTGGCCCGTCGCCTGTTCGGGCGACGCGTAGCGGGCAGTGCCGAGCATCACGCCGTCGGGCTCGGTCCAGCTTGCTTCGCTGATGGCCCGGGCGAGACCGAAATCGGCAATACGCAATCGCCCATCTTCACCAAAGAGCAAGTTTGCGGGTTTGATGTCTCGATGCACCACCCCGCGCTTATGGGCGTAGTCAAGCCCGCGGGCGGCCTCAAGCCCCACGACCAGGGTTTGCGATGGGGTCAGACGGCGCCCGACGTCGAGCATGGCCCGCAGGCTGCCGCCGGCGAGATACTCGAGTACCAGGTACGGCGTACCGTGATCCTCGCCCCAATCGAACACGGCCATGACGTTCGGGTGACTCAGCCCGGCCGCGGCCTGTGCTTCGGCCCGGAAACGCTTCAAAAAGGTGGGGTCAGACGCCAATGTCGGGTGGAGAAGCTTGACCGCTACCGTGCGTCGCAACTGTACATCGTCGGCCTGATACACCGTTGCCGACGCGCCGGACCCGACCGGCGTCAGTAGCCGGTACCGCGCTCCGAGCACACGCCCAATTTGATCATCACCGTAGGCGCTCATATCGCCTCTAAAACTACTGGCGTTTTGCTGCTTGGCGGGGACACCCCGCAGCAGACCATGATGGAAGCGTGAAGATTCGCCTCGACCGGCAGCGATTGATCACCAGCGGCATCGCAGCGCTCGCGCTGGCCTTCATTGTGTATGGCTGCAACAGCGGTGTCACAGGAGCCGCGGCGGTGCATCCGCCCGCGGGCGTTGAACGCTTCGTGCCTGCCCCCGGTGAGCTGGTGTTACGCCAAACCCAGATCGGTGCCGACCTGGCTACTGGCTTCCGGGGCATTCTGGTGATCGACGGGCAAACCGTTCCGACCTACGACCTAGCGCCGAACGACTGCTCGGAAAATACCCAGAAATTCACCGGGAAAGATTCCGTCTTCGACCCGGGCCAAAACACCGTCTACTACACCCCGGTCCCAGGATCGACTATCGAACGGTTCGCTCCAGGCGAGCATCGGGTGTCGGTTGTGTTTTGGCGCCTCTGCGAAAACCAGGACACCGCCAAGACGGCCACGTGGTCGTTCAAGGTCTCCTGACCGGCGACCTTGCCCGACCCGGGCGTGGCGGGCCAATCGACGGCAAATCTCAACCGACCGCGCCGGAGCGCAGGAATTGGGCGTCCCGGCCCCCGCCGAAAGCCTCGTGGCCAAGCCGAACGGAATGGGTGCGGCTCGGCCACTGCTAGCAGTTCGCCGGTCTCGAGTATTTCGACGAAGCCGGCTTCGTCGAGCCGAACGGAATTGCGGCTAGGCCACCGCTGGCAGTTCGCCGGTCTCGAGTATTTCGACGAAGCCGGCTTCGTCGAGAATCGGGACGCCCAATTCCTGCGCTTTGGCGAGTTTGCTGGCACCGGGATCTTCACCGACCACTACCGCGAACGTCTTCTTACTGACGCTGCCCGGGCTTTTGCCGCCGCGATCTTTTATGGCCACCTCGGCTTCTTCTCGATTGAACGCGGTGAGCCCACCGGTCACAACGATGGCCTTTCCGGCCAGAATTTGGGGGAGGAAACTGGTCTTCACATTGCCCAAGGCCACCCCCGCCTCGCGGAACTTTTCGATCATGGCCCGATGCTGGGGCTGCGCAAACCAACGGGTCACCGACGCCGCAATGATGCCACCGACGCCCTCCACAGTCGCCAAATCGGCTTCGCTGGCGGCCATGATGGCGTCAAGATTGCCGAACGCCCGAGCCAGCGCTTCGGCCGCGGCTGGCCCGAGGTGCTTACAGCCCAGCCCGACAAGCAGGCGCGCCAAGGGGCGGTCCTTTGAGTCTTTGATGGCCGACACCAAATTCGCGGCACTGATGGCGGCGAATCCCTCAAGGCTCAGTAGCTGCTCGATCGTGATGGCGTAGATGTCGGCGGCGTCTCGAACCAGGGCGGCATCGGACAACGCGTACACAGTCTTTTCGCCGAGACCTTCGATATCCATGGCACCCCGCGAGCCGAAATGAATGATGCGAGCATCGCGCTGGAAGGGGCAATCAGGCTCGACGCACATGATGTTGGCTTCACCTACGGGCCGCACAAGGGTGCTCTGCAACGGACAGGCGCACCGCGTCGGAAACGTCCACTCGGCTAGGCCCTCGGGCCGCAATGACAGTACTGGCCCGACGACTTCGGGGATGACGTCACCAGCTTTTCTGACCACCACGGTGTCTCCCGGGCGAACGTCTTTGAGGGCGACCTGGTCTTGGTTGTGCAATGTGGCCATGCCGACGGTAGAGCCGCCGACGAAGACAGGTTCGAGCACGGCGAATGGCGTCGCCCGACCCGTGCGCCCGATCGAGACCTGAATGTCGCGCAACAGGGTGGTGCGTTCTTCGGGAGGAAACTTGAACGCGATAGCCCACCGCGGTGCCTTCGAGGTGAACCCCAACCGTTCCCGGTGGGCCAGATCATCGACCTTGACAACTACCCCATCGATCTCGTACGCCAGGGCGTGACGTTGCTCGAGCCATTGCTGAGTGAAGGCGTACACGTCGTCCATTGATGACATCGATCGAATCTCTGGATTCACCGGTAAGCCGAGCGATGCCAGCCACTCCAGCGAGGCAGAATGACTGTCGAGGACCGGGCCGCCAACGACTTCACCCAACTGATAGCACCACATCGATAGCTCACGACTGGCCGTAATGCGGGCGTCCTTCTGGCGGAGGCTTCCTGCCGCCGAGTTGCGAGGATTGACGAAGCGGCGCTCACCCATGGATGCCTGGCGCTCATTGAGCGCCTCGAACATGGCGATCGGCATGTATACCTCGCCTCGCACCTCCATGACCTCTGGCGCTCCAGCCGGAAGGCGTTTGGGAACCGCTGCGATGGTCATTACGTTGGCCGTTACATCTTCGCCGACCCGTCCGTCCCCCCGGGTGGCCGCTTGCACCAGCCGTCCCTTTTCATAGCGCAGGCTCATGGCCAGCCCGTCGATTTTCAGTTCGCACACGAACAACGGCGCGACGCCCGCCAGACCTCGACTGACGCGATCACCCCACGCCCGCAGTTCGTTGCCATCCATGGCGTTGTCGAGGCTCATCATGGCCACGGCATGTGCGACGGGCGAAAAGGTGGCGCTGGCGAAACCCGAGACCTGCTGGGTCGGCGACGACGGTGACGCTAGGTCGGGATCGGTGGCCTCCAGAGCGGCGAGTTCGCGCACGAGCGCGTCGTAGTCGGCGTCGGAGAGCTCGGGGGCATCCAACTGGTAGTAGCGGTCGTTGTGCCTGCGGATTTCGTCACGAAGATATGCAGCCCGAGTGGTGTCATCGTTCCCAGCAGCCATGATGCTTCGAGACTAGGCCCCAATGATGAGTCGTGTCGCCGCCGCCTGCTCGGCGACTCTCGACGCCACCGATGAGGTCAGGCCGAGGATCTGAACCGCCTGTTCGGGGGTATGGTGCGCGAGTCCGCAGGCCGGGGTCAGCAACGATTGACGCCGTAACAACAGCGGATCACAACCGCCCGAGACCAATTCGCACCATACCGCCGACAGTTCGTGCCAATAGCGATCGGGATTGACAGCCAACGGGCGGTCGGTCGGCACGACCCCCCACGCAACAATGCCGCCCTTATCGAGGAAGGGCCCGATGATGCTGCCGAGCTTGGCATGGGCGGCGTCGGACGGCACCGAGATGATGGCCGGCCCGGCGGCCACCAACGCGGCCAGGTCTGCCTCGGCGCAGCAGTGCAGACCGACGAGCGCCTTGCCTTCCAGCGCCGCGAGTGCCCCCGACACCACATCGATGGCGTCATCGGGCGCCA
>JAYTVF010000298.1:0-4810 GCA_043744155.1 Acidimicrobiia bacterium
TGCAAGCGCGCGGATACGTGGACCACATAGGTCGCGACCCCGGGCCGGGCCAGGCCTTGCTTTGGGGCACCACGCCGATGTTCTTGGAGAAACTCGGCCTGCGCTCGATCGACCAATTGCCGCCGCTGGCTGAGTACGTTCCGGGCGCCGATGTCGTCGAGGCGCTCGAACACGGCCTGCGGGCCGGTTCGAGCCCCAAGGCCAACCCGGCCGTTTCCGCAGCCGGGTCGGACGATGTCAGCTTGGCCGACCCTGCCGGGTCGGACGACGTCAGCCTGCCCGACCCTGCCGGGTCGGACGACGTCAACCCGGCCGACCCTGCCGTTCCCTCGGCCGCGTCGGCTGCCGACCTGCCTCTCATTGCCGCCGAAACATCCAATGTCCACACCGAGACCGAGGCGTTGTGACTGCTCCTAAAGACTCCCGGCCGCTGTGGGAAGTGCAGGCGGAGCAGGCGCTATCCGACGGTGTCCGGCTGCAGAAGGTACTTGCCGAACGCGGATATGCAAGCCGGCGTAAGTGCGAAGAATTGATCGAGGCAGGCCGCGTGAGCGTCAACGGCGTCGTAGCCGTACTCGGTCGCCGCATCCACGCCGATACTGATTCGGTCGAGGTCGACGGCGTGCCGGTGGCCGTCAGGCCGGGGCTGGTCTATTACGTGTTGAACAAGCCAGCCGGTGTGGTCACCACGGCCATCGACACCCACGGACGGCCTACCGTGGTGCAATTGGTGCCCGATGATGTGCGGGTGTTTCCCGTTGGTCGTCTCGACGCCGAGACCGAGGGCCTGCTGCTGCTCACCAATGATGGCGACCTGACGCACCGGCTGACCCATCCGAGTTTCGGGGTTGAAAAGGAATACCTCGCCGAAGTAGAAGGTGAGCTTTCACCGTTCGATCTGCAGAGCTTGCGTAACGGGGTACGACTCGACGACGGCATGACGGCGCCGGCCAAGGCCAGCCAATTGCAGCCGGGAATGCTTCGTCTCGTCATCCATGAGGGCAGAAATCGCCAGATTCGTCGCATGTGTGACGCCATTGGGCATCCGGTGCGCCGCCTTGTTCGGGTACGCATCGGCACACTTCGTGATACCACACTGAAACCGGGTGCGTGGCGACCGCTCGAGCCCGCCGAGGTACGGGCGCTGGGTGAGGCCGTCAAGCTGATCAAGGGTGCACCCCGTTCCCCGGCGTCGCCCGAGGTCGAGGTCGAGGTCGACGATGAGTGAGTCGTCGGTGGTCGGCCGCCGGGCCAACATCATTGGGTTGGGTCTCATCGGCGGCTCGATCGCCAAGGCATTGACGACACGACACTGGATCGTATCGGGGGTTGACACCGATGTTCGCCGAGTGGCGAGAGCCCGTGAAACCGGCATTATTGCCTCTGACTCGCTCGACCAAGATGCCTACATCACCTTCGTTGCCGTGCCGGTTCTGAGTGTGCCCGACGCTGTTGCGAAGGCCCTCGCGAAGACGCACGGCTTCGTCACCGACGTCGCCAGTGTAAAAGCCGGGGTCGCGACTCAGATCGATCACCCCCGTTTCGTCGGCGGTCATCCCATGGCCGGCTCGGAGCAAGAAGGACTCGACGGCGCCGATGCCGACTTGTTCGAGGGCACCGTTTGGGTGTTAACCCCTACCGTGACCACCAGCGACGAAACCTTTGCCGCAGTGGCGGGCGTGGCGTGTGAACTTGGGGCCGAGGTGGTTGTCCTTGGTCCCTCACGCCATGACGAGGTGGTGGCTGTTGTGAGTCACGTACCCCATCTGGTGGCAGCGACGCTGATGAATCTGGCCGATCAACGAGCCGAGGAACATTCGGCCATGCTGCGCCTCGCCGCTGGTGGCTTTCGTGACATGACCCGTATTGCGGCCGGACACCCGGCCATCTGGCTCGACATCTGTGCCGAGAACCGTCCCGCGATCGTCGGGGTACTCGATGATTTGTTGCGGGAGCTGCAGGTAACTCGCGACATCGTCGATCGTCAGCAAAGCGGCGGGCTGGAGGCCATGCTCAGTTCTGCCCGTCGGGCGCGCACCAACCTGCCAAGTCGCGTCACGAACGCCGAACTCATGGCCGAAGTACGAGTGCCGATTCCCGACCGGCCAGGGGCCGCTGCCGAGGTGTTCGGCCTCGCGGCCGAATTGGGGGTCAACATCTCGGACTTCGAGGTGTTCCACTCGGCCGAGGGTGGTCGCGGGGTGCTCATCGCCATCATCGATGCCGGGCAGTCTGATCTTTTCCGCGGCGGTCTCATCGCTCGCGGGTTCCGCCCCGGCATCCGGGCACTGGGATAGGTCGTGGCTCCTGCGTCATCGAGCGAGCCTCGACTGCTCACCCCGCTGCATGCTCGGGTAGACGCCGACGTCACGGTGCCCGGTTCAAAGAGTTACACCAACCGTGCCCTTGTCTGCGCGGCGCTCGCCGACGGTGTCAGCGTGCTCAGCGGTACGTTGGTCAGCGACGACACTGCCGCCATGCTTGATTGCCTGCACGCCCTGGCTATTGCCACTCAGCTCGACGAGCGCACGGGGAATCTGACCATCGAGGGCTGTCACGGTCGGTTGCCTCGCCAGACGGCCACCCTGGCGTGTCGGCTGTCGGGGACGACCGCTCGATTCGTGACGCCGATGGCCTGTTTGGGCGATGGCCCATATCGAATCGATGGTGGGGTTCCGCTGCGGGCTCGTCCGATGATCGACCAATTCTCGGCCCTTCGCGTGCTCGGCGCTGACATCGTCTCGGTTGACCGGGTCGATCACTTGCCGGTCGATCTGCGGCGTGCTGGTTTCCGAGGCGGATCAGTGAAAGTTCCTGGCAACGTCTCGAGCCAGTTTCTTTCCGGGCTACTTTTGGCCGCGCCCTGCTTTCCAGATGGCATACGGGTGCAGGTCACGACCGACCTTGTCAGCCGCTCATACGTCGAACTTACGCTGCAGACCATGGATGCATTTGGCGCCCAGATCACCAGCACAGATGATCAGCACTTCGCCGTCGCCCCCGGCGGCTACCGGGCTCGGCCCTACACAGTCGAGCCGGATGCCTCGGCCGCATCCTACTTTTTCGCCGCTGCAGCGCTGACGGCCGGTCGGGTTCGGGTACAGGGTCTTGGTAGATCATCCCACCAGGGTGATGTTGCCTTCGCCGACATCTTGGCCCGCATGGGCTGCATGCTGACGAACACGCCAGACGGCATCGAGGTACGTGGGCCCGAGCAGCTCCGCGGCGTCGAGGTCGATATGCGCGATTGCAGCGATGTAGCCCAGACGCTGGCCGCGATCGCGCCGTTCGCCGATTCGCCCACCCGTATCACCGGCATCGGGTTTATCCGCCGCAAAGAGACCGACCGCATCGCAGCCATGGTGACCGAACTGAACCGATGCGGCATTCAGGCGGTCGAGGAATCCGACGGTGTGCTCATCCATCCTGGTATTCCGCAACCGGCCCAGATTCATACCTATGACGATCATCGGATGGCCATGTCGTTCGCACTCATCGGGCTGCGCTGCCCCGGTATCACCATCGAGGATCCGGGCTGTGTCGCCAAGACGTTTCCCGACTATTGGACGGCGCTGGAGCGCCTGCGCCGCTAGGGTTCCTGGCTCGTGGAACAGCCAATATGACCGCCGATCAAGGCCCCATCGTCATCGCCATCGACGGCCCGGCAGGCGCAGGAAAATCGACGGTTGGGCGTGAGCTGGCCCGTCGTCTCAACCTTTCGTACCTCGACACCGGAGCCCAGTTCCGTACCGTGGGCGTCGCCGCCCTCCACCACAACGTTTCGTTCGACGACCACAAGGGCGTGTCGGCTTTGGCCGAATTGTTCGAGGTAGGCGACGACGGTCATGTGCGGGTCGATGGCATCGACTACAGCGCGCTCATTCGCTCGCCGGAAGCCGGCCAGGCCGCCAGCAAGGTTGCGATCATCCCAGAGGTGCGACGCGCTCTCGGCGCTCACCAGCGCGAGTGGGCCCAAACGCACGGTGGTGGAGTGATCGAGGGTCGTGATATCGGCTCGGTGGTCTTCCCCGACGCCACCTTGAAGCTCTACATCACCGCATCGCCTGAAGTGCGCGGCGCTCGACGCAGCGCGGAAACCGGCGAGGCGGTGCATGAGGTCATCGCCGCCATTCGCGAGCGTGATCACCGCGACCGCAGCCGTGATGCTGCACCGTTGCTCGCGTCGTCGGATGCGGTTCGAATCGACACGAGCGAACGCAGCGTGCACGACATCGTCGAGGACATTCTCGATCTTCTGAAAGAGCGCACATGACCAAGGTTACGTCCGAGTTCGCCGACGATTCGCGGGCCGCGCTTGTCACCTACTGGATCGGGCGAAACGCCTGCGTGCTATTTTGCCGATTGTGGTTCCGGCTGTCGGTTGAGGGTCTCGAAAATGTTCCGGCCTCGGGCCCGTTCATCCTGGCACCGATCCACCGTTCGAATATGGATACCCCCATCGCAGCCGTGTGCACCAAGCGCCGTATGCGGTACATGGGCAAGGATTCATTGTGGAAGCACCCGGCCAGTGCGTGGCTCTTTAGTTCGTTGGGTGGCTATCCCGTGGCGCGGGGAACGGCCGACCGGGAGGCCATCACTCGTTCGATCGATCGGTTGAAGTCCGGAGAACCCCTGGTTTTGTTCCCCGAAGGCAGCCGCCAAAGCGGACCTACCATCGCTCCGCTGAAGGATGGTGCCATCTATCTCGCTTCAAAAGCGCAGGTCAGTACCGTGCCCGTCGGTATCGGCGGGAGCGAGCGGGCGATGGCCGAGGGAAAGAAATTCATTTGGCCAGCCAAGGTGTTCGTGA
>JAYTVF010000299.1:0-1516 GCA_043744155.1 Acidimicrobiia bacterium
CCTGGAACCCGCGCTCCCAGACCTCGTCCATCAGGTGCCATCGCATCCCTTGATCGGCCATCCACTCCCACACGTCCTGCGGGGGCCAGTAGCTGCGCAGCCCGATCTGGATGAAGTTGCGACCCGGAATCGCACCGCTGTCGATCAGCCGGCGCATGGGTGTGCCGTGACTGGCCAGGTTGCCGTCGATCGTGTCGGCCGTGTCGGCATGGGCGTCGAAGTGGACCATCCCAACGTTGCCGTATCCGTAGACATCGGCGACCGCTGTGGCCGCCGGCCAGGTGACGGTGTGATCGCCGCCCATCGTGAAGGGGATGATGTGGCGAGTGGCGATCTCGTGCACACGCGCCTTGATGTTGGCGAGGCCTTGCTCGACCATGCCATGGGGGCAATGCGCATCGCCGTAGTCGACGACCTCGAGGTGGTCGAAGATCTCCAGCCCGTAGCTGAGGTGGTAGGTGCCCGACTCGTAGGCGTTGCTGCGCAGGCCGCGGGGCCCGAAGCGCGCACCCGGTCGGTTGGTGGTGCCGAGATCGAAGGGAGCACCGACCACCGCGACGTCGGGCTGCCAGACATCGAGCTGTTCGGGCGAGGTCAGCAAGGGACGTTGGGCGAACGTCATGACCGAGCCGAAGGCGTACCCCTGGTCGAGCTGTTGCTGGTAGCCGGCCGGAAGGTCACGAATCGGTTCGCTCATGACGTCGCACGGTACTCGGCACACATCGTCCGAAAAGCGAAGCACCCCGGGCTGCGCAGCCAGCCGAAGCCAGCGCGCCGCCCGGGGCGACTCCTTTTGGTTCATGATCCACCACTGGTCGATCTTCCGGCGTTAGCCTTCGCTCGACTCAATGTCATCGCCCGTCAGCTCACGCTGGCGGGCGATTCCCTTTGTCGGCTCACTCCCCGTTTGCACGGCTCGTTCCCCGACCACTGATTCGGTCTTCCCCGGTCACCCGGCTCCAACCGACCCAGCTGCTCGTTCCGCAGCCCCGGTCACCCGGTTCGCTTCCCTCGCTGAACCGGTTCACAGCGGCCTGGTTGCCCAGTCCGTTTCTCCCCGGCCCCACCACTCAGCCCGAAGGCCTCCTGGCAGGATGGATCATTCCCCTCCCGAATCCGCTTCCACCTCGTGAACTCGGTTGGCCCTCCGATCCTTGTGACCACCCTTGCGGGCTGCCACGGTGTTCGGCACCGTTCCTCGAGCTCCGGTTGGCGTGCGCTTTCCGGTACTCGGGTAGCTTGCTCCACCCGAATATCCCAGGTCAAGCGGTATTTTTGAAGTCACAGGGTTATCCGCAGACTTTCGCGAGAATCCCCAGAAGTTTTTCTCCTGTCCACCTTTTGCACACAGGTTTTGCACAGAGTTCACGTTGACGCCTCCCCGAAAACCGGGTTGAATGGGTTTCGTGATCTCTCGCCTCACCGCCACGATCATCATCATTCGCTAGCGCATGTCGGTCTCACGCCGACGTGCGCTCCGAGCCGCCCACCCGGGCGGCTCTTTCATTTCCAGGGA
>JAYTVF010000300.1:0-4801 GCA_043744155.1 Acidimicrobiia bacterium
CCGGGCGTTCAGTGTCGGGTGGACGAACATCGTGCTTGACGATGACTGCCTTGGCAGCCTGGCGCTCGTCCTTGCGGGACCGCAGCTTGCCGTTCCTGCGTCCCCACACGCGAGGATTGACGAAGAGATTTTCCCGCACCGGCAGCCCGGTGGCCAGACCTTCGGCTTCACGGTTACTGGTTACAAATGTCATGCCAGCTTCCACGCCGTCATGGGTGTTGCCCATGGTGAGGGGGTTGCCGCGAAGCAAAAGGGTGCCGCCGGTGATCGGCTCCACGCCGCAGACCGCTCGGCCCACCACTTCCTGGCCGGCACCGCGCAGGCCGATGAGACCGATCACTTCGCCGGGGGCGACGGTGAAGGAGACAGGCCCGACGTCGCCGACGAGGATGTTGCGCAGTTCCAACTGTGGCGTGGCTGAGGCGTGTGGAGGATCGATTTCGATTGGTGCGGGATCATGACCAACGATGAGGCGCACCAGTTCGGTCTCATCGATGTCGGCCACCGTCCGATAACCGACCAGCGCGCCATTGCGCATGACCGAAACGGTGTCGGCAATCTGGAACACCTCGTCGAGCCGATGGGACACGTAGATCATGCCGACCTGTCGTTGGCGAAGGTCCCGCAACACGGCGAACAGTTTTTCCACCTCGGCCCGGGGTAGCGATGCCGTGGGCTCGTCGAGGACCAGCAGTTTGGCTTCGCTGCGCAGCGCACGAGCGATGGCCAGCAGTGATTTCTCGGTGCGGGTGAGATCGAATACCCGTCGGCGCGGATCGATGCCGCCGCCGACTTTGTCGAGAGCGTCCGCGGCCAGTTGGTTCGTTTCGCGCCAGTCGATCAAGCCTCGTCGACGCGGGAAGCCTGCGGTGACCGCCATGTTCTCCGCCACGGTCATCCACTCGATGAGGCCGAGATCCTGGTGGATGAAGGCCAGTCCCTCTCGACCTCCGGCTGTGGAAACGTCGTGCCCGTCACAGGTCATCACGCCACGGTCGATTGGGTAGACGCCAGCCAACATCTTGATCAGCGTTGACTTACCTGCCCCGTTTTCGCCGAGGAGCGCGCATATCTCGCCTTTTTCCACCGTAAAACTGACGTCGTTGACCGCTAGGGTGGCCCCGAACCGCTTGGAGATGTGGTCGAACCGAAGGAGCGGCGTCGTCATATCGAGACCTGCTCTAGGTCGACCTTTCCGGAACGTTCGTTCAAGCTGCTCTGCCCCTTGTCGTGACGGACGTCACGACAAGGATCGTACAACTGACGTCGGGCACTGTCCAGTGGGTAGGACGCTGTTCGGTACTTGGTACAGGTGCGAGCGCCTATCCGGCGACGTTGAGATCCAGCCTCTTGGGCATGTAGGCCACGAGGTCGTGAAGGTCGGCAATCAGGTCGTCCTGCAAACCCTTGGTGGCCCGGGCCTTGAGAAGTGTCACGCTGACCGCTCGGGGTGCATGGTTGCCGCCAGCCCAGGGCAACGCCATGGAAAAGCACATGATGCCCTCGGTGTTTTCCTCGTCATCGATGGAGTATCCGCGGGCCCGGACGCGGTGGATATCGGCGAGAAGTTCGGCACCACTGCCGTTGGATTTCGCCGTCAAGCGTGGTAGATCGCCCAAAGCAACGAGCCGGGCGTCGATCATCTCAGCAGGCAAGGATGCCAGCATTGCTTTGCCCAACGCAGTGCAGGTGGCCGGCATTCTTCGGCCGACATCGGATGCCAATCGGATGGGCTGTGTACCGTCATGGCGAGCGAGGTACAGCACATCCAAGTCATCGAGCACGGCAAAGAGCATGGTTTCCTGTGAAGCCGTCGGCAGAGTCCGGGCCCGATCATGGAACTCACGCAGCAGGTCAACCTTGGACAAATAGGCGCTCGCCAACTCGACCAATTTATGACCGAGCGAATAGCGGCCGTCCACCCGACGGATGAGCCCGGCCTCCTCCAGCGCGTTACACAGGTTTGCGATGGAGGATTTCGGAAGTTCGAGCCGGCGTGCGAGATCCGAAAGACCAAGCGGCCCGGCGCCGGGCGCAGCCAGTTGATCGAGCAGCGCGGCCGAACGCGTGACGGCGGGCGCGGGGCTGACAATCGTGGCGGCGACGGCGGACGCGTCGGCAGACTGGCTGTTCGTGATCGGTCGTCCGCTCATGAGAGACGTAATCCTAGAACGACGCGGTGTCGATCGGTGACCCGATGCGTTCACCCAAAACGAAGCTGCACTTTCATCGCTTCGGCTCGGTTTCCTGCCAGCGCGAACGCAGCCTGCGCTTGCTCAAGTGGGAAGGTGGCCGAATGCAGCGCAGACACGTCGAGACCGTCCCCAAGCGCTTGGAGGGCCCAACGGAACTCTTCGTGGAACCGAAACGATCCGAGAACGTCAAGCTCCTTGGCCACGATCTTGTTGCCGAGCATCGGTACGGTTCCGGCCGGAAGCATGCCGACCATTACGATCCGACCGCCCCGCCGGGTCGCCTCGATGGCGGTACCGAGGGCCGGAGGCGCACCTGATGCTTCAAAGGTGATATCGGTCTCGGGCACCTCGGTCGTGACCGAGGTGTTGATGGTGGTCGTGGCACCGGAGCGCTTGACCACCGCAAGCGGGGCATCAACCAAATCGGTAACGATCACTTCGGCCGCCCCGGCGCGGCGGGCGGCCACCGCGATCAACGCGCCGATCGGGCCCGCTCCCGTAATCAAGACTCGCTGGCCCAGTAGCGCTCCGGCCCGCGCAACGGCATGCATCGCAACCGCAAGTGGTTCAGCAAAGACGGCGACCTCGGACCGCAGGTGATCGGGCAGCGCCACCAGTTGATCCACGCGTGCAACATGGCGCTCTTTGAAGCCCCCTTGCACGTGCGGTGATCGCGCCGCCGAACCTAAAAAGCGCATATCGGTGCACAGGTTTGCATGGCCGCTGCTGCAGCCGTAACAACGGGTGCAGGGCTTGCTCGGGTTGACGGCGACACGCTGGCCGATGCGCCAGCCATCCACCGAGGTGCCCAGCCGGGAGACGATGCCGACGATCTCGTGGCCGAGCACCATGGGTTCTTTGAGGGTGAAGTCCCCAACGCCGCCGTGGCGGAAATAGTGGAGGTCCGAACCGCAGATCCCCCCAAGCTCCACCGTGACTTCAACCTCGTCAGGCCCAACGGGTGAATCGGCGATGTCTTCGACCCGCAGGTCACCGGCTCCGTGGATCACACATGCACGCATTGGTCGTCTCTCTCCAGCTAGCTCGGGTCAGACGACGGCCATGAGGCCACCGTCGACGTAAATGATCTGACCATTGACAAAGTCGCTGGCCCGGGAAGCCAAGAACACCGCGGAGCCAACCAGCTCATCGGTAGTTCCCCATCGACCGGCAGGGGTTCGCTGTTTTACCCAACCGTTGAACACGGCGTCGTCGGCGAGCGGTCTGGTGAGTTCGGTTATGAAATAGCCCGGACCGAGGCCGTTTATCTGCAGACCGTGCTTGGCCCAATCGGCACACATGGCCTGAGTCAGCATCTTCAATCCGCCCTTGCTGGCGGTGTACGGGCCGGTGGTCGGTCGGCCCAGTTGGCTCATCAGCGAGCAGATATTGATGATCTTGCCGCTCTTGCGGGTCAGCATGTGGCGGGCGACCGCGGTGCCGACCAAGAAGGCGCTGGTGAGGTTGGTGTCGAGCACTTCGGCCCACAACTCGGGCGTCACTTCGTGCAGCGGCACCCGCCGCTGGATCCCGGCGTTGTTCACGCAGATGTCGATCGCCCCAATGTTGGCTTCGATCGCGGAGATTGCTGCTTCGATCTCGGCGGGCTTGGTCACATCGAACGCCGAACCATCGGCGGCGTGGCCGGCCGCTCGTAAGGTTTGTACTGCCACGTTGACGTCCGCGGTCGTGCGGGCGTTCACCACCACTCGGGCGCCCGCTTCAGCAAGCCCGGTGACCAGCGCGTTGCCGATGCCCCGACTGCTTCCGGTGACGAGGGCGACTTTGCCGCTCAGATCGAATAGTCCACTCACGTCTTTTCCTCTTCTGCGCCGAGCGATATCCCGGTATCTTCCTCCAGCACGGTGACCAGTGCTGAATGGTCCAGTGCCCCTTGGCCAGCGTCGTCGAGTCGGATCACGTTGGCGGCCGCTACGTCGAAGGCAGGAAGGTGATGAATTCCGGATTGCCCGGCCAGATCTTGGATGACGTGGACGTCCTTGCGCTGCATTTTCACGGTGCCGCGTGGCGTGAAGTCACGATCGATCATACGCTGGCCTTGCAACTCCAGAATCCGGCTGGCAGCGAACCCGCCCAAAAGCGCTTCACGCACGGCCGCCACGTCGGCGCCAGCGGCTTTGGCTAAAACGAGCGCCTCGCTCACGACCTGCAGCGTGCTGACCACAACGAGCTGGTTGCATGCCTTGGCTACCTGGCCGGAACCGGGACCGCCGCAGCGGACAAAGCGACCGGCAAACGGCGCCACCAGAGCCTCGGCCCGGGAAAGCGCCCCGTGCGTGCCGCCCGCCATGACCGCGAGCGTGCCGTCTTCCACACCGATCGGCCCACCCGAAACCGGCGCGTCGACGAAGTCGATGCCTCGATCTGCCAGGGCGGCCTGCACACGGCGAGCGGCGGCCGGGGCGATCGTGCTGGTGTCGACGATCAGTGCCCCCACGCCAAGCAGGTGACCCAGCCCTCCCTCGCCGAGGGTGAGTTCTTCCACATCGGCGTCGGCGGGCACGGACAACAAGATGTGCGACGTACATGCGGCGAGGTCGACCAGGCTGCCCACCGCGGTGGCACCGAGCGCAGTGGCGCTAGCC
>JAYTVF010000301.1:0-4795 GCA_043744155.1 Acidimicrobiia bacterium
GGCATGCGGATCCCGGTCGGGTCGACCAGAACGGGTCCGACACGGAACGAGGGAGAGAGTTTGGTGAGCGTGTCGTGGAACCAATCGCGAGCCAACGCCAGTGACTTGCGAGGCAGCACACCGCTGGTGGCGTGCACCTTGCCGCCCGGTGCCATCAGCAGGGTGAGTCGCACCGTTTGCTCCGGGCGTACCGCCACCGAAGACTCCGCCGCGATGTAGGGGTGCGTGATGGCCCGAGCATCGGGCGGCAACTGCGAGCCGCGCCCGAACGCCGACAGTTGGCCCTGCATCCGCCCGCTACGCCGGGCCAGGCTTCGGATCTCTGGCGCAACCGCCTGCACGCGGGAGTAGTCGTCATCCACCGCGTACGCCAACAATCCGTCGTCGGTGCGGGTGAGCTCGCCGAGTCGCACCGCAATCGCCTTGGACCGCAGCGACACGTAGGCGGCCGCTCGCGCCTCACGATCCGCCGGCGAGGCGTAGGAAAGGTCATCGAGATCATCGAGTACGTCGAGTCGCAGAGTGGCTCGCACGACTGCGATCGGTCGTCCGACAAGCCCCGCCACCGCGCCAGAACCGATAGAGCCGAGCGGGTCGGTGGTCCACAACGTGGTGTCAATGGCTCGCAACAACGCGCTGAGCGCGCTGTCGGGCTGGGTGTCGGCGTCGGGCCCATTGCGCACGGCAGCATCGGTGGAGATCAGCCCGACGGCCAGGCGGGTGAGATGGCGGGCGCCGGGGTCGGGACCGGGGTCGGGTGGTCCACCGATGGGCCCGGTACGCCCGGGCGCACCCTCCCACATGACCGCGCCGGTGATTGGGTCATGCATCACTTGGCCGAGGGAGAACCCCGATGCGTCGAAGAATTCGAGCGCTTCATCCACATGGTCGGCCAGCAGCCACCCGGCCACCGGACTGATCGCAAGGTCGGCGTGTTGCTGGTCGATTCGGGCATCAACCTCAGCCGCGCCATCGGCTGGGCGGGGGTCGACGAAGCGGAAATTCAGGCGAGCCGGACGCTGCCACCGAGGGGCAAGCGTCAGGGTCGGCGCGCCATCAGGATGATCGATGGTGTCGGCCATCTCGGCGCGGGCCAGCACAGCGTCGGGCACGTCGAGGAAGCGGCCGAAGGCATCCACGATACGCAGTCGCTTCAGCGTTGCCTTCCCTCCAGCCAGCAGCAACGGCAGCCCCAGCGCCAGCGGTTTGGCGTCGCCATCACCGTCTTGCGGCGTGCCATCGGTCTTGATGCGCAAACGGGTGGCGTCGTGCGGATCAAGGCCCAGCAGCACCTCTCGCACGCCACGCAACGTTGCCGCCAGCACGTCGGTGCCCGGGGCGGCGAACAGTGCAGCGGAGAGTTCGCTCTCTCGCCGATCGCTGACCTGACCGACCTTGGCCGCGTCGCGCTTACGTTCCTCCTCCAGCCAAGTGTTGATTTCCGCGGCCAACGCCGGGGCAGCCGAACCGGTCAAGAGTGACCTTCCGACCACGGTTACCGACCGGCTTCCAACGGCCGTTTGACCGTTCTTGGGAGCAGAGTCAATCTGACCGAGATCCCACCCATCGAGACGATCGTCGACAGCCAGATCCAGCTCCCAGTCGCACCACAGCGGCACCCACGCCTGTGCCCACCGAGTCCAGCCGACCGGCGACATGTCCTCGCCCTGGCCGACCGACGCTGGACGCAACGCATCACGCACATGGTGATCGATGGTGGGTTCGGTCTCTCGGCCGGTGGGATGGAAGGCGTAGCGCAAGGTCATTTCGGCCCGAACCCGATTGCCGACGGCCTGCAGCGGTAGGCGCTGACCCTCGGCCGACCAGATCGAGATCTCTTGCCAACGGTAGGGATCGAACAGCACCGCCTCCTGCAAGAGCAGATCCATTTCCGGCGGAATCGACCCCGAGCCGAACGACCGCAGTCCCGCAGGCATATGTCGACTGGCCACCACGCCTTCCAGACCGCGGGCGATGCCACTGGGCAATCGGCAGCCGAGTAGCTGACCGGGATCGTGGTTGCGGTCTCCACCGTGTCTTAGCGATCGATGGGCGTGGCGCACTAGCACTGTGAGTTCGGAGGGTACGAAATAGCGCGGCTGGCTGGCCGGCACATCACGGAACGACCGGGGTGGGCGAGGAGCTTTCACCTGACCATGACGCTGGAAAAGGTCGGCGGCCTGCACCATTGCGACATCTCGGGAGATCAACTCCACTCGATGCTTCAGCTTTGCTGCCCCCAGTCGCGAGCCTGTGGCCGGCGCGATTGGTGAAGGTGGCGATGCCTGACGGTCGGTATCGGTGGGTGTCATGATGTCACCCTGGGCGATGCGGTCGGGCGTCGCCTTCACCCCTGAAGACGTACCGACAAAGGTGGAACTGTGGCGGTATTCGTCGATCGCCACGAATCCGCCCGGTGCGTCAATGGTGGGCAGCAACCCGCCGGTAAAGGCGGCCAACACTTGCTCGGACGATCGTCGCTGCTCATCGGTGCCATCGGCCAACATGGCGGCCATGGCGGCCGATGGCGTCGGGCCGACGGATATTTCGACGTCATCCGCATTGGGCGCAAGGTCACGTTCGATCTTCAACCGCACCCCGAAAACTGCACCGTGCACCACCGTCTGACGGGGCGCGTTCGGCTTGTCGTGTACAAAGAGCTTCGCCTCATCTGGCAGCAACAGCGACGACGCCATCATCACCGATGGAGCCGGCTCGGCGGCGACCGGATCGGCCGTTCGCCGGTCGACGGATGCGGCGCGGGCGGCATACCCGGCTCCCAAGGGTGCGGCCGACTTCAGACGAATCGCGCCACGCCGGGCCGCCCCGGTGCTGCGCCGATCGGCATCGTCGGTGACTCCTTCGGGTACTGGGGCCAGCCATCCCAACCACTGGGTACGGTCCTTGTAGCGGCCGAGCGAGGTGACATCATGCAGCGGATCGATCGCCGCATCCGACCACCATCCTGCGACCAGATACGACACTCGAAGCGACTCGAGGGTGCTCGGATCGAGATCCGAAAGGTCATCATGGAAGGCGAATCGGTCGACCACCGCGTCATAGGTGGCCGCCCAGGCCACATCACCGCCGGCGACTGCGGTCAGGGTTTCCCGGCTGATGTAGCGGCGGCCACTCGCTCCTGTTTGGGTGACTCCGGGGGCGGCCACAGGCATCGGGCCAGGCTCTCGCCACCCCGGCAGGTCGTGATGGTCACCCCGGTCGGCCTCGAGAATCCACGATCGAACTACCTGGCCGCCGTGCACCAGTCGAGCCACCACCCACCGATCCGGCAGCGCGGCCAGACCGAGTGGATTGCCCGCCGGATGGGCAGTGTCACGGGTCTTGCCCGCGTCGCCTCGGGTCAGCCCGTCGGGCATAGCCCAGTGCAGATGGATACCTGCGGCGCGACCGGTCGGCGCCCCGAACGGTTCGGGCGGTATCGGCATCACCTCGGCCTTGCCGGTGCCGGGCAGGGTGATCGGCACCACGGTTTCGGTCGGTACCACCGCCACCGTGTCACCGGGCGCGACGGCCAAGGCCTGGACATCCATCGGCACCACGAGGCGAGTATCGCGAGGCAGATGACTATCCCAGGTACCGATGGCCGAGATCGACAGGTCGGTTCGCACCAGCGCGGCATAGCGGGGCGTCGACACCACTCGCTTGAGGAGTTCGGGATCAAAACCAGCCATTGGTCAGCCTCCTTGATTCCACTGCCGCAACACCGAGATGCCGACGGTCGGTTTGAACATCTGCGCGAAGCTCAGCACCACACCACCGGGCGAGCCACCCTTGTCGGGGTCGCCGAACACCTGCCGAAACGGAAATTGCAGCATCTCCAGGGCGAATTCGGCACTTTGCACGCCGGTTTCCTCGAAATCATTCACATGGGTGGCCGACTGCTGGCTGATACGGCGGGCCAACTCGGTGATGTGCACCACGCCCGGCGCGCCACGGCGGAAGGATACCTTTTTGGCCAGATCACCGGGCGGGCGGGGTTGTTGTTTGTCGAGTCTTTCGGCGGTGAGCACGTTGCGCAGCGGGATCGTCGCGCCGGTCGTCCCCGTGGCATTCGCAGGCAGATCAACCCCGAACTGGATGCCCGACCGGGGCTCCTCGATGTGCACGACCTCGGGCACGCCGTCGAAAAGACACAGCAGCACGGCCGGCGCGAGTCGTTCCAAACGCAACAACCTGATTCGGTGTGGTTCGTTCTCGTTCACCAGCGCGTCGTCAGCGCCGACCTCGGCGGAGTAGGCCCGTACATGCAGATTCGGCCATCCCGACACCGCGCGCGAGCGCAGGATGAAACCGGTGATCGCATGGGCCTCGGCCACTGCCGGGCCGTTCTCGCCACCTACTACTCGTACCTGGCGTTCGGCCGTATCGACCTCATTGCGGATGATGGCGTGCAGACTCTGCACCTGCTCCCGGTCGAGGGTAGTGATGGTGCCGACCGACAGCGCACCCTGGACCATCGCGTCGGTCCAGTCGCGATCCACATAGAAGAACCGGATGGATTCGGGCGGCAACAGCTCACTATCGGGCACCAGGTGGGCAAACGGAACACCCTCGAGTAACCGCACTCGCGCCAGCCACATACGAACCAATTCCGGCAGCGCACCCCCGACCGGTTCCGCCGCCACCACGCCGACCCTATGGTCCACCGCCTCGGCCATGGCGGCGAACACCAGCGGATTGGTGACGAAATGGGCATAAGTGCCGGCCATCAGTTTCCTCCCTGCAACAAAATGTCGAGCGCATCGGGTTCAACAACCGCGGCGGGATCGGGCGC
>JAYTVF010000302.1:0-4743 GCA_043744155.1 Acidimicrobiia bacterium
GGCGACACAGACAAGCCGGCGGCTACGCGAATAGTTGAGGTGTAATCTATCTTTTCGGGAGGCGAAACCATGCCGGACGTGAGCTACACATCAGGACCATCAGCCGTGGCGCTGTTGGGCGACACCATCGGTATGAACCTGGCCAAGATCGTCGCGCGTCACGGTTCTCGCGATGCCTTGGTCGACTGTGTGACTGGCCGACGATGGACGTACATCGAATTCGCCCGAGATGTCGATGCGGTAGCGCGAGGTCTGCTGGCGCGTGGTGTGGGCGTCGGTGACCGTGTTGGAATTTGGGCTCCGAACTGCCCAGAATGGACGTTGTTGCAGTACGGAGCGGCCACGATCGGGGCCGTCTTGGTGACGATCAATCCAGCCTATCGACTGCACGAAATGTCCTTCGTGCTCCGACAGTCGGGTGTTCGCACGCTGGTCGCGGTCCCCGAATTCAAGGGTTCGAGTTATGCCGATCTGATCGAGGCAGCTCGGCCGGAATGCCCAGACTTGGTCGATGTGGTTTTGATCGGCGAGCCCTCGTGGGACTCGTTCGTCGAAGGCGGTCGAGGTATCGACGAGACTCGACTGGTCGAGATTGCCGAGACCCTTTCAGCTGATGACCCGATCAATATTCAGTACACGTCGGGCACCACCGGGTTTCCGAAGGGCGCCACACTCTCGCACCACAATATCTTGAACAATGGGTATTTCGTGGGGGAGTTGCTGAACTACACCGAGCATGATCGGGTGTGTATCCCCGTGCCCTTCTATCACTGCTTCGGCATGGTGATGGGCAATCTGGGGGCCACTACACATGGCGCCGCCATGATCATCCCAGCCCGGGCGTTCGATCCCCTTGCCACGCTGGCCGCCGTTGCAGCCGAGCGGTGTACGTCGCTGTACGGCGTGCCGACCATGTTCATCGCCGAGCTGAATCATCCCGACTTCGCCGCTGCAGATCTCACCTCTCTACGCACCGGCGTCATGGCTGGCTCGCCGTGCCCGATCGAGGTGATGAAGCAGGTCATCGACATCATGGGTATGTCGGAGGTCGCCATTTGTTATGGCATGACCGAGACCTCTCCGGTCTCGACCCAGACGAGACGGGATGATTCATTGGCGCGTCGGGTCGCCACCGTTGGGCAAGTTCTGCCGCATGTCGAGGTGAAAGTGATCGACCCGCTTACGGGTCGTACCGTGCCCCGCGGCACGGCCGGCGAGCTCTGCACCCGGGGTTACTCGGTGATGCTCGGCTACTGGGGGCAACCCGAAAAGACCGCTGAAGCCATTGATTCGGCCCGTTGGATGCATACCGGCGACATTGCCGTGATGGATGACGATGGCTACCTTGCTATCACCGGCCGCCTAAAGGACATGATCATCCGCGGTGGTGAAAACGTGTATCCGAGCGAGATCGAACAGTTCCTCTACACCCACCCTGACGTGCTCGATGCCCAAGTCATTGGCGTTCCCGACCAGAAATATGGCGAGGAGATCATGGCCTGGGTGAGACTTCGTCCCGGCTCACCCGCCTTGACCCAGCAGGTGCTGAAAGCGTTCTGCGATGGGAAGTTGGCTCACTACAAGATCCCTCGCTACGTGCACATCGTCGATGAGTTCCCGATGACGGTGACCGGCAAGGTCCGCAAGATCGAGATGCGGGCGACCGCCGTTGAATTACTCGGCCTGTGAGGGTGCCCAACCCGGACGCCTGAACACCAAGCCCAGTCGATCTCGCCATCGCGTGGATGCGGTGACATCACGACCGATCGCGGCGAACTCGTGGTACGCAATGCGGAACGGATTATGAGTCGAGATGTTCTTGGTCAGCCCGTACTGAACACGGCGCACTTCGGGTTCGAACGACCCGAAGAGCTTGTCCCAGACGATGAGGACGCCCCCGTAATTCTTGTCGAGGTACTCCTTGTTGGTGCCGTGATGCACTCGATGATGCGACGGAGTGTTCAGCACTGCTTCAAGGCGGGGCGAAAGTCGATCGACCAGTTCGGTGTGGATCCAGTACTGATAGAGCAGGTTGAGTTGGCCGGCTCGAAACGTCTTCTTCACCGGAAATCCGAGCAGCGGCAACGGCGCGAAGACCCACGCCATCATCAGACCCGACCACGGTTGCCTGAGTGCAGTCGACAGGTTGTAGCGCTGGCTGGAGTGATGGCTGACATGGTTGGCCCAAAACAGTCGCACCTCGTGCATGAACCGATGGTCCCAGTAGTACAAGAAGTCCCACAGGATCATCGCGAGCGCAAGGGAACCCTTGCGCAGTCCGACATTCGAGACTCGGCGCCGAAAGAGCAGGGCATCGAGGCGGCCGAGAAGTGACAGTGTGGCGAAACTGAAGGCCACGTTGCCGACGAGCATGAGCAGGCTACCTGCGGTGTCTTTTCGTTCGTACCCGATCGGGATCACCGGGTCGCGGAGCGGTTGGCCCAGACCGATTTCGTCCGCCATGTCTATCGACTCGTCATCGAGCGCCCTCTTGGCCCGACGGAGCAGCACCGCTTCGGCGACCATGGTGCCAACGAAAAGAGGGATCGAGAGTTGATCGATCGGGTCCAGTGACCGCAGCGCCTTTCGCATGATTCCAGTCAAGCGCACATCTGCAACGTTGCGCATGGCGAGACGGCCACTCGGCCAGATATGTGCTTGGGCAAGACTTGCTCAAGTCGCTGCGCGGCCATCGGAATCCTCGGCAAGTTGACGACAAGAATGACATGTACGAGATCGACGTGGCGGCGTCGTGATAACCCGCCGAGCATTTCTCTTGGGGAGCGCGACTGCGGCTGGAGGTATCTTTGTCTATTCCGGCTCGGCCAGCGCCGTCACTCCCGGCGAGCTCGCTGTCCAAGCCGCTCGCGCGCAGATCGGGGTGCCCTATGTGCGGGTTGGCCAATCGCCGGACGTGGGCTTTGACTGCTCCGGCCTGGTTGCTTGGGCGTGGAGAGCGGCCGGATTCAAGATCCTCCCTCAGACGGTTGCCCTCGCAGTAACACTGCGTGAGGTTCCTTTGAGCGAAATGATGATTGGCGATCTCGTACTGCCCGAACCGCTCGGTCACGTGGTGATCGTCAGTGGAAACGATCGGTGCATCCAGGCCCAAAGACCGGGCACCAAGGTATTCGAAGGACCGATGATTCGAAACGGTGCGCTCTGCCTGCGCCCCACGCTTCCTGTCATCCGCAAGGTGCCGAGTGCGCCAGCGGCCGGATACGAAATCGTCAGCGCTCAAAGTGGCGACACGGTTCGGACCCTCTCGAACGGCGACGAGAAAATGCTCAAGTTCGCTCGTCTGAACGGGCTGTCGCCCTCATCCCCGCTCGTGGTTGGCGATCGGCTCGCACGATTACCCGTCACTCCACCCCTGGCCCCGAAGCCGACCCCGACGTCAGCACCCGCCGCTGGGCCGAGGGGAACGACACCAACAGCTTCGGCGCCAAAAACGACCCCGCTGGTATTAGCGCCCGTACCTGCGCCGCCAATCGTCCCGAAGTCGTCTGCCTCGGTGTATGCAGTAAGGCCGGGGGACACCCTCGCCGTCATCGCTGGCCGACAAGGCACTACGGTCGACCGACTTGTTCAGCTAAACGGAATTGCCAACCCAGATCGCATTTACGTTGGCCAGATTCTGCAGCTCTCGAAGCCGTAGGTGCCTTTCTGGGCACATGGCAACCACCAGACATCGAAACACGGGGCATACACGACTCGCAGCGATTGCCTGGCGCGACGCGCGGGTTAGCCTGCAGGAATGGCTGAGAACCCGACAATCGACGACATCCGCTGGATCGGTGACGTGCAGATTTTGGATGATTGCATGGCAGCCTTGGTCAGCCCGCAAAGCAATCTGCGTCGCCATGGTGGCCACGGCCAATGGACCGAAGGCCCGGTCTATCTGCCATTGACTGACACGGTGATCTGGAGTGACATCCCGAACAACGTCATCATGTCGTTTGGGAACGGCGAGATCGGCGTTTGGCGGTCGCCGAGCAATTTCACCAATGGGCACACGCTCGACCACCAGGATCGCATCATCCACTGCTCACATGGAGCACGTGCTGTGCTGTGCACGGACCACGACGGCACTGTCACTACCCTGGTTGATCGCTACAAGGGTGGTCGGCTGAATTCTCCGAATGACGTCGTGGTGAAATCGGACGGCACCATATGGTTTACCGACCCGCCCTACGGCATTCTGTCGAACCGGGAGGGCTATAAGGCTGATTCCGAACAGGAAGGGTGTTTTGTCTACCGGTTCGACCCAGCAACGGGTGACCTCACATCAGTGGTTACCGACATGGTGCACCCGAACGGTTTGGCGTTCTCGGTGGATGAAAGCTTGCTGTACGTCTCCGACACTGCGCAGGGCTTCTTCGGTGACACGGGTGACTTTCACATCCGTGTCTACGACGTGATCGACGGTGTCACGACAGCGCACGGACGCGGTTTCGTACGGATTGCCGAAGGTCTCTCCGACGGATTCCGGCTCGACACTCACGGCAATATCTACACCTCGGCCGCCGACGCCATCTACGTGATCAGTCCACAGGGAACGACCATCGGCCGCATACCGGTGCCGGAGAAGGTCTCGAATTGCTGCTGGGGCGGACCGGACCGTTGCACCCTTTTCATCACGGGATCGACCGGGCTGTACTCCATTGACCTGTTGACCAGCGACGGTCGTGGCGCTGGTCCTCGATAGAGAGACCCGGCAAGAAGGAACTTTCTTTCGACCGA
>JAYTVF010000303.1:0-4727 GCA_043744155.1 Acidimicrobiia bacterium
GATGTCCACCAGGCGTATCGTGGACGGGCGCAATGTCCTGAGTGTGGAAGACGCCAACGAAGCCGGCTTCACCATCGTCAGCATTGGCACTCCGCAGGCGCTCTAGTCGCTAACGCTTGCGGGTTCGTAGAACGGTTCGTTCCCACACATCCAGAAACGCCTCCTCACGGAAGTGCGACTGGGCAAAAGCGCGTGCGTTTTTTCCGTATTCCCGTCGCGTCGTTTCGTCTGTGGCCAATCGTGTGATTGCGTCAGCGAGTGCGTCGGCGTTCTTCGGCTGCACGAGGAGGCCTGTCTTGTTCGGTGCGATCACCTGTCGGCAGCCGGGGACGTCTGTCGTGATGACTGGGATACCCAGGGCTTGCGCCTCCATGAGGGATCGGGGTCGACCCTCGCGATGCGACGGCAGCAGGACAACGTCCGCCTGGCGATACACGGGTACAAGATCGGACAGATGTCCAAGCCACTCGACGAGTCCCTCCGCCTCCCAATGCCGAACTTCGGCTTCCTTGACTGCGCTCGGGTTCCGGTCGTCGAGCGACCCGGCCAACAACGCTCGAACCGGGGTGTCTCGGGCCTTGAGAACCCGGAGTGCATCGATGAGATCCACCACACCCTTGCTGCCAATTAGTCGTCCGACGTAGAGGACGGTGAACTCATGACCGTCGGCGAATTCGGCGTTGGCTTGAAGCGCCAGCCATTCCGATGAAAGTCCGACTCCCGGCCCGACGACAACGTCGCCGTCGTTGACAATTCCTGCTTGCACCAGGCTCGCTGCGTCATCAGGGTTTTCCACGAGCACGGTCGCCCGCCCCCGGAGCAACGCTCGCATTGCACGGACAATCGGATGAAACCGCTGTCCTATTGCGGCGTCCAACACTGTTCCCAGGCCGGCGAAAGTCACCGTGACCACGGGTCGGCGGTTGGACGAGATCGTTCGCCACGCCAGCATTCCGAACAGGATCGGTTTGACGGTGACGAACTCCACCGCATCGGACTTCTTCAGATGACGTCGCAGGAGGCGAAGCGATCGAATAAGTGCGATCGGTCCACTCTTGCCACGAGACATCGGGAGAGATTCGTAGTGGATAATGTTGGCCGCAGCGAGAGGAACGGGATCGCCGGCGCCCCCCATCAGAAGGGTCACACGCCAACCCAGACACTGCGCTCTCTCTGCCGTTTTCTGTCGGTGGTTGGCCCAGGCCCCAGCTTCGTGCGCCACGATGGTGAGGCGCCGAGTCTCAGGTTGCCGTGAACCAATTGGATTTGTTGTTCGCCACGCGTTCAATTCATCCGGCCCTTCGTGCCTTTCGCCTGGCGAAGGCATCCACGCGTCGGGCGAAACGTGCTGCTTTCGACAATGGAGTTAGTCCGATCTGGTGGCGACTGAGCTGGCCCCAGCGATCTCCCTCGTACGCAGTCGGGAATCGCCTTGGTTCGGAAAATGCCATTTCGAATTCCTTCCACGTCTGCTCGGCAGCATGGCGCCACGTCAGTTCGGCTGAGCGGCGCCGAATCGCGTCCACCTGATGTTGCTTTTTGTGCGGATCGTCGATCCACGCCTGCAAAACGTCTGCCCACGCTGATGGTTGCCATGACTCGGCGAAGCGGACCTCAGAGCCGAGGGCCTCGGGAAGCGAGGCAGTTCGCCCCGACAATGCCGGGGTCCCGACGCTGGCTGCTTCAAAGGGAACCAGTCCAAAGCCTTCAGTTATTGAAGGGTAAAGCACTGAGTCCGCGTTGGCCAGTAACCACCACTTGCCAGGTTCATCAACCATTCCGATTCGATGAATAGCGTCCCTGTCTGCTGCGCCCAGCGAGTCCAAAAGCAGATCTTCCTCTTCAGTTGACCGCCCGAAAAAGGGTTCCGGGCCAGCGATGATCAGGTGGCCCTCATATCCATCGTTGCGCAATCGAAGGAATGTCCGGATGGCATGGATGCGATTTTTGTGCCAAAAGGTGGCCGAAATGCACGCGATAAACTCAACGACATCTGCCGGGAGATTCGAGGGTCGGCTCGGCGGAAACGGGCTCACGTGGTCCGTCCCGCAGGGCACAATGGCAAGGCGACGCTGGTCCAGATCCGGACACTCCGCTAGCAGCGTGGCTGCGGCAAAGTGACTGATGACGACAACGCGGTCCGCCGCCCGAAGGGTGGCCCGCTGCATATTGCGTGCGGTATGAAACATATCGGCTCGCGGGTGGTAGGCGTCGTTTGAGAAACCAATCATGTCGAGCTGGCCAAGGACGACTCGAGACGCGCAGCGCATCGTCCACTCGATTTCCTCCGGTCTGAGGAATTGATACGGCCGGTACATAAGGTCAAAATGCTGGGCGTAATTCCGTGGGATCACGCGCACGTTGGTGGTCGATGCCAGTCTGTTGCCAATAGTTTCTTTGGCGCTCTCGGGCACGGCGAGCGACACGCAGCATTCAGGACGGTACCGGGCAAGTTCTCGGGTGAGTTCCATCACCACCTGAAATGTTCCCGTGGCCTCGGAGCCGGGCTTCAAGCACGCTCCGTCGACCACGACCGCGGGCGGGCGCAAACGAGTACGAGCCCACAGCTTCAGCGTCGAAAGGAGTTCATTCGCCGGCCCTTCCAGCTCGGCGGTGAGTGAGTTGTGGACGTCATTCTGCGGCGCCACCAGAGCGGGCGATGCAACGTGTCGCCACCCGCGTTTACGGGCATCGTCTGCCCACTTCGCCAGGGCGTCCTCCCAGCAATCGTTGGGGTCGAAATTGTGAGTGAACGATTCCAACCCGTCAGGGAGCAAAAGCACCAACAGCGCAGATGGGCGGGCCAGCGAGGCGGGGGGGAGCCCCGATGTCTTGATGGTTTGCAACCGCCCGGCCTCGACAAGACCGAGCGGGCTCACCGAGGCTGCGAGTGGGGCCGTGGCCGCTTGCCAGAGTGCATCAGATACGTCGTTGTCGGTCGTGTCCGACGGACTCACCAGAATCGCCTGCCCGGGCAACCGTCGCAACAACGCGTCCACGAAAACGCGGCAAGGTTCCTTCGGTGCGAGCCGAACGACGGACGGAGGAACGGAGGGTTGGCGAGCGGTCATGGGCCCATCTGACGGCGTGAGAGATTTCCGATCGATGCTCGCGCCACGGCGGCGTACGCTCGCCGTCCATCGCTGTTGCGAAGAAGAACAGACCGGCTCCATCGAAGGAGCGCGTCCACCGCAATATACACGTCATAGCGGACGACGCCATGCCCGTATCTTCGGTGGAATAGCCGACCGGAATTATAACTTGTGAGCAATGCGTGTCGAAGATTGCGACGCGCGCTATGTCCGTGATCGTGCTGCACTTTCCATGCGGTATCGACAAAAACGGGGAGCCCGATTTCCGCTGCCCTCATACACAGATCGATATCTTCGTAGAAAAGAAAGAAAGCCGAATCAAACCCTCCAAGTTCGAGGAATCGACTCCGCTCTATAGCCATCGCTCCTCCACCAACGAAACCACGGGAGTTCGGTTTTGGAGATGGTCGACGAAGCCAGCTGCGTCGGATTTCTTCGGCGACGTCGTACTTCGTTCCGTAGGCGCCGACAAGGCGACCAGACGAATCCACTTGCTCCGCTCCGACGATTCGACCGCCGGCCGGGCCACCCAGCCCCCACGGCCACGCTATTACTGTGGCGTCTGGATTAAGAAATACCAACCAGTCAGCATCCGAGGACCGCGCCAACATATTGCAGGCTGCGGCGAAACCAGGATTCTCGGTTGCGACGATCGATCGAATAGCGATCCCCGACGTTGCTGCGCTTTGTGCGGCAACCGTCAGACTGGAGCCGTCTGGCGAATTGTCGCAGACAGCGATGCTCGAGTTGGGCACACCAGAAACGCTCGCTATCGCGTGGGCGATGACGTTCTCACTGCGGAAGGCCACGATGCAGAACTCAAGAGAAACAGGGTCCAACGGATTCAACGGCGGCGAAATGCCCGAATCGGCGGCGTTTGACACGACGTCGATCGTACTGAGTTAGGAGCGCTGGTCTTTCGTGGTTGGACTTAGGCTCTTGGCGTTGTGGGAACTCATTGCTCGGGGCTCAAACAGTGCTGACCGGGGTTGCTCCTTACCCGGCGACCAACGCTTCGGTTCGGGCCCGCCTGATCCAATGGGTCGACCGGCTCGATGAAGGAGCAGCGAGGTTGGTTCTGGGTACGGCTGATCCGTTTGGAACAGCGCCCCGTCGCTTGGCCGCACACATTGACGGGCCGCTACTCCTTTTGCGAAATGCGGCAAAGATATCTCGGGGGGCTCTCGAAGCGAATCTCCTGCGGGCCGGACGTCCTGGCGTTTACGACCTCGATGATGGGCTTCCGTGGGACGACGGAAACCTTCCGGACTTGGGTGCGTGGTTCAAGCGGCCCTGGCCAAGAAGTTTGATTGCTCGGCGGGCTGCCTGTGCGGCGGATCGCGTCATTGCGGGAAATGAGTTGCTTGCCGATTGGGCAAGCGAGTGGTGCACTGATGTCGTGGTGATCCCTACTTGTGTCGATCCAGCGGAGTATCGCCGCAAAGCGAAATATGAAGTGTCTGATCCGCCACGAATTGGCTGGATAGGAACTCCAGCCACCGAGATCTATCTCCGCGAAATTGCTCCTGCCCTGGCCGAAATCAACCGCCGCTGCGGGGCACGGTTGACAATTTTAAGTGGACCCATCGCGACGCCGCCAGAGTTAGCACCCTTCACGGACCGAGTGGAGTGGAG
>JAYTVF010000304.1:0-4725 GCA_043744155.1 Acidimicrobiia bacterium
GGGCCGAACGGCATCTTGACGCCCTTCATTTTGCCGGTTCGGGCCGCGAGGCCGATGCCGATCACCGACCCCACGACGAAGCCCAGGAAAAGTCCGAGCAGACTGCGTCCGGGGCCGTACCAGCCGGTGACGGCTCCCAACACGAGGGCGAGGCGCACATCGCCCATGCCCATGCCGCGACCCTTCGTTGCGAACACGATGACGAAAAGCGCAGCTGCGGTGGCGAGCCCGCCGGCGGCTACCCACAGCAACCGACCCCAGGCACCCGACGTCGCGGCGGCCGCGACAAGCGCCGCGCCCACCAACGCCAGCAGTGGATACACAACGGCGTTAGGCAACCGAAGGTGCTCGAGATCGATGGCTGACAAGGCAATGCCGCCGGCAACGAGCAACAAGACGGCTGGCAGCTCCGCGGTCCAACCCAGCCGCCAGGCCGTGAGCAGGAACAAAAGGCCGGTTACCGCCTCAATGAGTGGGTAGCGAGCCGAGATCGGCAGCGCGCAGTGCCGACATTTCGCACGTAACAACATCCACGACACGATGGGAATGTTGTCCCGTGGACCAATAGGCATCTGGCAGCGCGGACACGCTGACGGAGGCCGAACCACCGATTTCCCTGCGGGAACACGTCCAATGACGACATTCAGAAACGAACCGATAAGGATTCCGAGCAAAGTGACGACGCCGAGAAGAGGGACCACATGAGGCATTCTGTACTTTTCCTGCCGCTTCTGTTCAGAATTCGGCAGAACCGGCCGACAAGGTTTACGAACCCCACGGGAGCGGATCTCGGTGGATGGTCGAAGGAGAAGTACGTTGGGTAGGAAACGCTCGGATCGTGACGTCGTACTGGAAGAGAGCCCGGCGCTGCCGGGTGGGCTCCTCAACGCGGCGTATCGTTCGAACGAAGCCGCCAAAATGAATACTTTCCGACCCGCTCCCAGCCGCCATCGCCCACCCTCGTCTGCCAACGCGAGCCGGTGGTGCAAGATCATTGGGGCCGTACTCGCCCTTGGCGGCATCGCGCTGCTCATCCCCACGGCTAGGGATCTGTTCACCGGCGGCGGCCCCAAGGATCTGATCGGTGTTTTAGCCCGGTTGATTCCTGGGCCTGCGCTGGTGATCGGTGGCCTCGTCCTCTTCGAAAAGGGGCGGCTGATGGAGCCCCAATTGTTCGCCGACCTCGACTTCGATGACGGTGACCGCGCTCGAAGCATTGATGCCATACTCGGAGCGAACCGCGCCGCTCATGCCCGTCCAGCAGCCCCGGACGCTTCCTCGGCCGATACCGACTATTCGGTGCACTCGAGCGTTTCGGTCCAGTCGCCTCCCACACACGACCGGGTCGGTGTCTCGGAGTCGGCTGCAACATCGACAGCCGCGCAAGGTTGGCCGGCGACGTCTGAACCCGTGAGCTGGGCTGGAGACAGCGCCGCCCTACCGCCGACCTCGGCAGCGGGCTATGCCGCTGAACCGGCCAGAGTACCGTCGGTGCCAGATCAGATTGCTGCCGTTCTCTCCCCTCAGGCCAATACGGCCACCGCACGATCGCAACCACCACGCATCGTTCCCAAGATCGCACCGACCCAACGACCTGACGCTGCGCCGCAGCCCCCCACTCCACCGCAACCGGGCAACGGCCTGAGCCACAACCCGCCACCGCCACCTCCACCAACGGCCCCGCTCGCACCGGGGGCCGAAGTGGCCCGACAGGTGCGAGCCTCGATGAACGCTGCGGACGTCAACCTGATCGAAACGTATCGTCATTGGGTGCTCGGCCAGGCGTTGGGAGCACAGACCTTCCAGCCGCTCACCGTCAATGATCGCTACGACGAATGGTTCTTGTTGAGTGCGAGCGGCGTCGCCACATTGCTGGCATGGACCCATGAGGATCACCACGCGACGTATTCGGCCGAGACCTGGGTCGACCAGATTCTGCCAACCCAAGGCATCGCGATCTCCGACCGGCAATTGGCCATCGACCTACTGCGGGCCGCCGCGCTGCACGCTGGTGGTCTTCACACCACCCCCACCGAGCGCCTCACCGCATATCACCCCAGTGAACTCGTCACCGCTATGGCCACGGTTCACGTCGGGCTGTTACGGCTGTACAGCGGGCTAGAGGGAGCCACCCCGGCCAAGATTCTTCGGGATCAACTTGGGGATAGTCCTGCACCTTCGTTATCGACCTCTTCCAACGACGAGCGTCGCTGGTTACCACCTGGGAGCTGAGCATGGCCCACGCATCATTGGCATACATCATGGAACGGTCCGAGACGCCAGCGTTGCTGGCGCACGAGGACGAGCTCGCCCTCGGGCGCGTCGTGCAAGAAGGCGTCGCCGCCAAGGACAGGCTGGAATCACGCACGAGCACTGATCGACGAGCCGACAAGCAAGCCTTCGAGGCTGGTCGCCAAGCCCGTGACGAGATGGTGGTGCGCAACGTTCGATTGGTACAAAACGTCGCCCGACGCTACCGACTTCGGTCCGGCGGGGATCCAGAAGATCTCTTCATGTACGGCGTACTCGGCCTCTTTCGTGCTGCCGAATTGTTCGATCCACGCAAGGGCTTGCGGTTCTCGACCTATGCCGTTCTTTGGATTCGACAGTCGATCAATTCGGCCCTTGGCGATGTCGCCCACAGCGTGCACGTGCCGTATCCGCAGCAGCTCAAAGAGATTCGGCTTCGTTCGCTGGTGAGTGAGGAAGGCTCCTCGGTTGCCGACGCGGCCCGCGAACTCGGCATGATGCCGCAGACTGCGGTGCAACTTCTGGCGGCGTGCGCCTCGGCTACTTCTTTCGATCAGCCGGTCGGCTTCGACGACGGCGGGCGGGTGTTCGGCGATGTGCTGCCCTCGAAGGAAGCCGCGGTCAGCTTTGATCGTGTCGATGCGACGCTCGTTTCCGACGAACTCGACGACACACTGGCGCACAGCTTCCGATTCCTTGACGCTCGCGAACGGGCGGTGATGGGGTGCTTCCTGGCGGCGGAATCCAGTGACCAGCCGACCTTGGAAGAAGTCGCTGCGTCCACCGGATTGCCGAGCACCCTGGTGCGCTCCAAGCGCCTATCAGCCCGCTCGAAACTGGGACATCCGGCTGCCAATCTTCGCCAGCAGTTGGGTCGGTAGTCGACCAGGCAAGGGCCGCTGACCGAATTGGTCAGCGGCCCTCGTCGCGTCTCAGGGACATTTTCACAAATCGTCCGGCAAACCCTCAAGACAACGAGGTGTCCGCCGATGGGTCTCATGGCGGGGTTTCTCTCATTGGGCAGTGGAAGGACACGATGATGGCGGCAGTAGCGACCAAGACGGCAACGCCGATTGCTGGCGATGTTTCAGTCTGGAACCCGACGTGGGCCCAACAGGCGGCCTGTCGCGGTCTTGACTTGGATTTCTTCTTCGAGGATCTGCAGACCGGATCCCGAAAGGGCGATTCCTACGCCAAGGCGCAAGAGATCTGCGAGTCGTGTCCGATCTCGGTCCGCCGGGCTTGTCTCGCGACCTCGATCGCCGAAGGACTGCGCAGTGGCTTCTTTGGAGGCGCTATCCCGGCTCGCCGGATCGAGTTGCGCAAGGTGGCCCAGCAAGCCGGAGTCGATGTGTCGAGCGCGCCCGACATCGCGACGTTCCTCGCTCGTCGCTGAGCCGTCGCCTCGAACATCCCAGGCGGCAGCGGTCGACGACCGAGTCCCGGCGTGTCAGTCGGTCAACATGGTGGCGCCAGCCAAAATCTGGGTGAGCTGTATGCCAGTGATCTCGTCACGGTCGAGCAGTGCTTGCGCTGCTTTTCGCAGCGGGGCCCGCCGGGCCGACAGCAATGCGTGCACGTGTGCTTTGGCTTCGGCGAGCAGTTGATTGGCGGCCACCCGAGAGGCCGCGTCGGCCAACACCTTGTCGACCAGATTGCCGCTGAACATCGATTGGGCGGCATCGAGCGACAGCAACGACCCGCCCATGCCCAGCGCACCGATCATTTGGCACGCGGTGATAGTGGCGCTACTCAAGTCGCTGGACGCCCCTGAGGACATTTCACCACACTCCAACTCTTCGGCGACCAAGCCGGCCAACGCGATCTGAATACGCGCCTCAAGCTCGGCTCGGGTGTGCAAATGAATTTCTTCGGCGGTCGTATGGGTGGTCACGCCGAGCGCGGACGCTCGCTTCAGGATGGATACCAGCCCGACATCATGGCCGAGCAGCAATGAAGCAATGCCATGTCCGGCCTCATGCACCGCCACCCGCCAACGCTCACCGGTGGTGTATTCGCCGTCTCGGGCGATGCCAACCGAGATGACCATTTTGGCCTCGGTCACGTCCGCTGCAGTCATCACCCGTCGACCCCGGCGCAATGCGCATACGAGGGCCTCATCCAACAACTGCTCGATCTCGACCGGGCTGAAACCGCTGGTCTGTTGGGCGACTTCTTCTGACGTGACGGAGACATCGTGGCTCTTGCGGTTCAGGTAGTACTCGGCGATCTGGGCCCGTTCCCGGCGAATGGGCAGATCGAAGGTGATGGTGCGGTCGAACCGGCCAGCGCGGAGCAAGGCTGGGTCGAGGTCGGCGGCACGATTGGTAGCGGCAATGAGGATGATGTTCGGTGCAGTGCGAGCGGGTCGTTTGATCCGCAAGCTCTCCGGCAGCCAACTGTTGGCTCGTTCGATACACCACAGTACGAGTCGGTGACCCAGCGTTGGTTCATCGAAGCTCTGCATCTGCACCA
>JAYTVF010000305.1:0-4723 GCA_043744155.1 Acidimicrobiia bacterium
CCGGCCAGCCACCCGAGACATCGCGATCAGGCCGAGGGCCTGCGTGAAGGTGGTCATCCCGCTGCGGAGTGCTGAGAATCCGGCCACGCGCTGAAGAAATTGTGGGAGTAGGAAGGTAAGCCCCAAGAACGACATGGTGTAGAAGAAGCAGACGATGTTGGCCGTACCGAACATGCGGTCGCCCAACAGGCGCAGATCGAGCATGGGGGAGGGCGTGCGACGCGACCACCACACTAAACCGATGAGGCTGAGGAGACCGAGCACCCCCACCTGCACGATACGAGGGCTGAACCATCCGTCCGCGGAGCCTCGCTCCAGCACGTACACAATGGCCGGAAACGCCAGCGCCGTGAGGGCGAATCCCGGCAGGTCGAAGGGCCGGCGGGTGCGTTCGCCGTCTTTGCGAAGCCCGAAAACGGCTACTGCCAGGGCGAGAAGACCGATCGGGATATTGAGCCGGAAGATCCATCTCCAGCCAAAAGTGTCGGTGAGAAACCCGCCGAGCACGGGGCCGGTGGCCGGAGCGAGCACCGTTGGGATTGCCAAAATCGATGACGCCCGGGCTCGGCGTTCAGGCGGAAAGGCCCGGAAAAGCAGGGTTGTACCGGTAGGCGTAAGCATGCCACCGCCGACACCTTGCAAGAACCGGAAGGTGACCAGCTGATGGATTGATCGCGCCTCACCACACAGAACTGACGCGCCGACGAACATCACGAGAGCGAAAATGAATGTGCGCCGGGTGCCGACTCGATCCCCGATCCACCCCGAGACCGGGATCCAGATGGCCAAGCTGAGGGAATAGCCGATGACGATCCACGTGGTGGAGGTCAGTGACGCCGAGAAATCCTTGGAGATCTTGAACAGCGAAACGTTCACGACCGTCAGATCGAGGATGTCCATGAAGAGTGCCAGCACGAAGGCCACTGCCACGACCCACTCATACGGCGGGTGCCGCAGCTTTTGGGCTAGCCGGGGTGCAGGGGGCGCGTCAACCATTTCCAACGAACCTACCCTGCCCTCACCGATTTCGCCCTGCTCGGAATGCCGTGACCTTGGCCGCTCGAGCCGATGCCCACAGGCGCAACGATTCCGGTGCGGGGCGGCACCGGAATCGTCGCTGGGGTTCGGTCAGGTCGATTGTTGAGCAGATCGATAGCTAACAGCGCTGAGCCGGCGGCACGGAGCGGTCACTTACCCAGTTGCCGTGAAAGCCGAACGGGATGCGCTGAGGCAGCATCACCTGAGCCACGTAGCCGCGCCCAAAGTCCTGGGCGTCCCAGACGGCTAGTTCGGCAGAGTTTTTGGCCAGATCATGCACGAAGGTCATCAGCCAGCCGTCGTCCTCGGCGGTTCCGCCGGGACGGCCGATGAAAACCGGCTCGCCCCCGGCCCGACCGACACCGTGGTCAAAGACCTCGCGATGACCGGTATGCAGGTCGTGTTTGAGGGTCGTCCATCCGACATTCGATCCGGAGACGTCTGGCGAGGCGCAGTAGCCGTAGCGGTACGGCTTGCCACTCACGGTGCCCCGATGCCGGGGGAATTCGTTGGCCCTTTCATCGATCACCGTGGTACTCAGGGTGCGGGCCGTTGGGTTGATGACCCAACGATCAAGGCGGGCCAAACAGTCGCCGAACGGGCCCAGAATATCGGCGTCGAACAAGCGTTCATACATACACAGGTCGATCACGACACTGCCGTCGGCGTCGTCGTAGGCATTCATTGGATGAAACGCGTACCCCAGCGGTGCATCCACCCAGATGATGTCGGTGGCATCACCGTTTCGTGGCAGAAGCCCGACCCGGTTGCCATAGCCTGGATCCCAGCGGAACGGGAATCGGCCGGCGAAAGCGAGGTCGAAGTCGACCGTGACCGGCTGGTCGTAGATGACGGCGTAGCGATCGGTGATCGACATATCGTGCAGCATCGTCATACCCGGCAGCGGCACGTCGACGGTGCGACGCACGTGGCCGTCGGTGCCCACCACGACGTACTGCACGTGATTCATCCACTGTGGCCAGGCGTAGACCGCGGCGTGCATTTCTCCGGTACTGGCATCGACCTTGGGATGGGCCGTGAACGCTCCGGGAAGGGTGCCGAAGAAATCGTTGCGGGCGATGGTTTCGAGTTCGTAGGTGAGCTCGACGGGGCAGCCGCCGGCCTCGACCATGGCCCAGGTGGTGCCAGCGAACCCGCCGACGTTGGTGTTAGGCCCAACACCGCTCGTACTCCAGTTGGGCCCGGCAATGTCGTCTTGGTGGCGGGTCTCCGACACGTTTCGGGATCCGACGTAGCGGTTGCGGTACCACTCGGCCTTGCCCTCGTTCAGCCGAACGCCATGCACCATGCCGTCGCCCATGAACCAGTGATGGGTGGCGTCGTCGACGGCGGTGATCGGGTTCGGTCCGTTGCGCAGATACCGCCCGGTGAGTTCGACGGGGAGCTCGCCGATGACCGGCAGATCGAACGAGGTCACCTCGTGTTCGACCGGCTCGTAGTTTCCCTGCACGTAGCGGTTCGACATGATGTCTTCTCCTTTGGAATACGACGGACAGGTCGAAGATAGCAACGTTATCTCAATTGGTCAAGGGGTCGTGCACACCTTGACCGGCAGTTGTTGCCTGGTGTGAGTCCTGCGTGCCGGCGACCGCCGGCGTCGTGGGGTCATCAACCAGGCGCCTGGGCTGTGATGTCGTCAGGCAGTTCGTTCGGCTGGGCCGCGCGTGATCTCACCGCAATGTTGGTGACGCTTTCGGCGAGCTTGGTTGGGGAGTTGAGGTAGCGCCAATCCCAGATGTCTTCGGGCCCGTCACAACGAGATTGGCGAGTGGCGACGATGTTTCGCCCGGACCGCAGAACGAGCCGGATGTCGCGTACCGAAACGGGGAAGGCCAATCCACCCTCGTCGATCCCAAGCCGGGCCGTACCGGCCGCGCAATCACCGCTGAGAACGCCACCGATGCTGCTGCGCTTGAGGTCGGCGAGCCGTGTCGAGGAGCCTGAGGTAACGAGCTCGGACAAGGCTAACCCGGGGAACTGCAGCGCGTGGGCGTGCTCGGCGCCATCGAGGTGTTCGGCGTAAAACTGCAATTGGTTACCGCCGTCGGCCCACCGAAGCAGGCGGATGCGTTTGGCATCCTCGCCCGAGGTGATCAACTTGGGGTTCTCGCCGTTGTTGCTGATGAGCCAAATGCCGTACGGCGAGTCGTGGGTCGGTCGTCCGACCACCGCGATGTTACGCCCGGCCGGGTGGTAGAGCGCGTCGTAGGCCTCGGCCATCACCGGCAGCGGAGTGATCGTGGTGTCGCTGAGGTTGTTGCGCTTGCCCACGGTCAGCTTCGCCGGGTCGACGCGCAGGATGGCGGTTCCCTTCGGTGACGACCACGTGGCGATCTGACCGCGGGCGAATCCGGTTGAGGTGCGTGTCTCACCCACCACGAAAGTCTCGTTTCCGATGAGATAGCGATCACCCTGCGGGCCCCACGAGATCGGCCCGTCATCGCCCGGTTGCATGACGGCCAGACACCTAGCCGTCGGGGCTGCGGATGAAATGCCGTACATGCGACCGTCTTGCACGAACGTGATCTCGGCCGACCCCTCAGCCGGGGGTTCGCCCAATTGGCATGTGGCTGGATCGGCGGGCACAACCGGAGATGAGGGGGCTGTGGCCGTGGTGTTCGCCGATGCCGTCGTCGGCCCAGGACTTGTGCCAGAAGCCGTTGTCGAGGACGAAGCGCCAGCGAGTGGAGCGGTGACCGATACCGAGGCTGCGCCGGGCGAATGAGCGGTCAACGGCACGGTTGCCGAGGTGGTGGTGGCTTCCCCTGCAGGCAGACTGCTACCGGTCGCGGCCGATGCAGGGGACGAGCGCGCCGTGGTCGCTGCCACAGAGCCAGCCGATGTCGAGGTAGTGCTACATCCCACAAGCAGTACCACACACATCCCGAGCCGTCGCATGACCACATCCTCTTTCGCCGTACAGCCGACGCTAACCGTCCCGGCTATGAGCGTGTGTTGATGGATGGTTACGGTTCGACCGTGACACCACGCCAGAACGCCACATGATCCTTGATTTCCGCGGCGGCCGATTTTGGGTCGGGGTAATACCACGCCGCATCAGGGTTCACCGCACCGTCGATCGATAGCGAGTAGTAGCTGGCATCGCCCTTCCACGGGCAATGAGTCTGCTTGGTAGATTGCCGCAGCAGGTCAGTGTTGACTGATCCGGGCGGGAAGTAGTGGTTGCCTTCGACGAAGACCGTCTGGTCGCTTTCGGCGATAACGGTGCCATTCCAGAGTGCTCGTGCCATGGCTGTCCCTCTCGTTCGTTGTTCGGCGGCACGCTATCGGCGAAAGCCGGCCGACCCGTGGTCGTGACCGATCGCGAGCGATCACGACGACGGCGTGGGTCAGCACCACAAGCCTGCCGACTTGTGGTCGTGAGCCATTGCGAGTAGCTCGCAATGCGGCGCAGGTCAGGACCACAAGCCGGCGACGACGGCGTCGAGCGCGTCGAGCCGTTCACGGCCGCGAGCCAAGGTGGGCACCACATTATCGGCACTGCCGATCGGGCCCACCAATTCCTCATCCATCGTGCCCAGAACCTGAGGGGTCAAAAACCGTGACAGCTGGGCGTAGCCGTGTTTGTCTTTCTTCCCCCGATGCTGATGGTGATAACGCAGCGGCGCATAGGCATACAGTTCGTTTCGAGCACGGGTGAGCG
>JAYTVF010000306.1:0-4711 GCA_043744155.1 Acidimicrobiia bacterium
ACGGGGTTCGAAACGGCAATTCGGTCGGTTCGTTTGGACAACGACAGGTGTACCGGCACCACGTGACCGACGCTGAGGTCTTGGCCCGTACCTTGGCTACCGCCTGCAGGAGGCACCGGGGAGGCAACTACATGCTCGATGCCATAGCCCGTACATACGCCACAGTCGTAGCACGGCGTCCAACGACAGTCTTCGACGCCGTGCTCGGCAAGAGCATCCTGCCAATCCTGCCACAGGAAATCACGGTGTAAACCGGCCGAAATGTGCTGCCAGGGCAGCACTTCGTGCTCGGTGCGGTGACGATGAACGTACCACTCAAGGGACAGCCCTTCGGCGGCCATGGCCTCTTCCCAGCGGCCGAGCTGGAAAAACTCGCTCCACTCTTGGAAAGTGCCTCCGGCTCGCCACACGCGTTCGATGACCCGCCCGATGCGACGATCACCGCGACTGGCCAATCCCTCGGCCACCGAGGCCCGAGAGTCGTGCCATTTGAGTTGCACGCCTTTCATCTTCTGGGTGGCATCTCGCAGCAGTTGGATCTTGCGTCGCAGCTCGACTTCGGTGTTCTGCCCAAACCACTGAAACGGCGTGTGAGCCTTGGGCACGAAGCCACCAAGGCTGACAGTGATCGATGACCGCCCCGAATGCTTTTTGCCGATGGCCGCGCAGTTGGCGGCCAGATCGGCAATACCGAGTGTGTCGGTGTCGGTTTCGGTCGGAAGGCCGGTGAGGAAGTACAGCTTCATTCGGCTCCAGCCGTTGCCATAGGCGGCGTCGACTGCGCTGTAGAGGTCTTCTTCGGTGATGAGTTTGTTAATGACCTGCCGCAGACGCCATGAACCGGCTTCAGGGGCAAAAGTGAGCCCGGAGCGGCGGGCCTTAGCGACTTGCGCGGCCACACCGACGGTAAAGGCATCGACACGTAACGAGGGCAGCGACACGCTGATCTGTCCGCAGCCGGTCGGGTCGTTCATGGCATCCGACACAGTTGTGGCGATGCCCGAGAAATCTGCGGTCGACAGCGAGGTGAGCGCTACTTCGTCATAGCCGGTGCGCAACAGCCCCTCTTGCACCATAGTGCGCACCTGTTCCGCCGGGCGTTCGCGTACCGGCCGGGTGATCATGCCTGCCTGACAGAAGCGGCAACCACGGGTGCAACCACGGAAAACTTCGACGTTCAGGCGATCATGCACGACTTCGGTGAGCGGCACCAGCTGGCGCTTGGGATACGGATACGCGCCAAGGTCGGCAATGGTGCGCTTCTCCACCTGCGCTGGCACATCGGGGTACTTCGGCGTCACCGCAACTAACGTCTGGCCGTCGTATTCCACGTCGTACATGGCGGGCACGTAGACCCCCACGATGTGCGAGAGCTCACGCAGCACATGATCACGGGAGCCTTCGGTGCGCCCCGATGCCTTCCAGCCGTGCAACACCTCGGTCAGTTCGGAGATTACTTCCTCGCCGTCGCCCATTACGAAGACATCGACATATTCGGCCAGAGGCTCGGGGTTAAAGGTGGCGTGACCGCCCGCCATCACGATGGGATGCTGCGGACCGCGTTGCTCATTTCGTACCGGCACTCCGGCAAGATCGATGCAATTCAGCACGTTGGTGTAAACGAGTTCCGCTGACAAGTTGAACGCCAAAACGTCGAAATCGCCAGCGGCCCGGTGCGTATCGACCGAAAACAGGGGTACATTGCGAGCGCGCAGTAGCGCTTCCATGTCGGTCCATGGCGCGTAGGCCCGCTCGGCAACGGCGTCATCACGCTCGTTGAGCAGCTCGTACAGGATCTGCAGGCCCTGGTTCGGTAGGCCGACCTCATAGGTGTCGGGGTACAGCAAAAGCCAGGCTACCTTGTCGACCCGGTGATCAGGTTGAGTCGAACCATCCTCGCAACCAATGTAACGCGCCGGCTTTTGCACCTTGGCAAGGAGCGGTTCGAGAACTGGCCAAAGGTTTGACATGACGCTGAGAGTGTAACTCGGCCTTGGGTATTCGCTTTGGTCAATCGCCGCCGACCTAGAGCGGCGAATAGCGCCGCATGTGCACGTTTTGCACCAGGCCGAGCAGACAAAGGAACGCAATGGTCGACGATCCGCCGAACGAGACGAGCGGGAGTGGGATACCCGTTACCGGCATGATGCCCATGGTCATGGCGGTGTTTTCGAATACGTGCCACGCAAAGAGGGTGGCTGCCCCGACGGAAACGAGCGAGCCCATGTGATCGGGCGCGATCTGGGCAATCCGCAGGCAACGCAACATCAAGATCAAATACAACCCCAGCAGCGACGCGGCCCCAATCAGGCCAAACTGTTCGGCGATAGCGGAAAAGATGAAGTCGGTCTTCTGCTCGGGGATATCACCGCTCGATGTGCGAAGGCCATTACCAAAGCCCTTTCCCGTCATTCGACCGAGCGTGATCGCCTCCTTCGAGTACCGAACCTGCTGCACCTGATCCTTGTTGCTGGTTGTCGTTCCATCGGCGTTCTTGACGATCTTGATCTCTTGGTTGTTGATGAACGATGTCAGCCGGTCGAGTTGGTAGGGCTTCACGTACCCACTCTTGTAGACGCCGAAAGCGGTGGCGAGTGAAAGCACGCTGATCAGAATGATGTGTTTGGCCGGAGCCTTCGCGACCAGAAGCACACCCATCGTGATGGCGACCATCGTCGACGCAGTGCCGAGGTCGGGCTGAGCGAGCACAAGCACCAGTGGAAGGCCCAAGATCATCAGGGCTTTGATGAAACGGTCGTAGGGCAGTTTGGCGCCGCGATCGTCCGAACAGTACGCGGCCAGCATGAACACCAGTGTCACTTTGGCTAGTTCTGAGGGCTGCAGCTCGAACCCGCCGAATCGGAACCAGGCTCGGGCCCCGTTCACCACCTGCCCGGCCACGCGCACCAGCACAAGCAGTCCGACGGTGGCGAGGTAGAAGAAGATGGCGAAAGGTCTCAGTTTTCGGTAGTCGACCGACATGATGGTGAGCATGGCCAACACCCCGATGGCCACCGAGATCCCCTGCCGATTGATTGTGGGCACGGGATCTGCGCCTTTGGCAACCCGCTCGCTCCATTGCGCAACGATGCCGGCACCGGCCAATAGGCAGGTGATAGCCAACAGCGCCCAGTCGACGTGGCGGAAAGGTTCAGATGAGTCACCTCGGCTGCGTGACGACGAGGGCGAACTGATCGACAACAGGTTGCGGTCAGCCAGCATCAGTGCTCCCGACGGTTCAACGCGAATTGCACATCGAGGCAGCTGGCATCGAAGTTCTCCGGCGTCGTCCACTGCCGGGGAACCACCTTGGTACGGTCGAGCGCGACGATCGGCACAAGCCCAGGCATGACCTCTGGATGGCTCAATGCCGTCCAAATACACCTCACCGTGGGCGCCGACGCCTGACCACCAAAGCCGGCCTTTTCGATAATGGAGGCCACTGCGTACTTACTCGGGTTCTCCTTCGGGCCTCCAAAGCTGGCGAACAAGGATGTATCGTTCCAGTCATTCGAGTCGATCTGGGCAGTGCCAGTCTTGCCCCAGATCGGATAGCTTTCTTGGTCCCAGTCCTTGAATGTGTCCCGAGCCGTGGATGGTTGGCCGTTGTCAAGAGAGTCGTAGAGCACACGCTTTAGTCCGTCACGAATGGGCTCGGTAATCTCTGCTGGCAAGTCGACCTGACCGAAAATCTCAGGGTCGTACACCTTTATCTTCTGTCCCTTTGACAGGTCGGCCAGGCCGAAGGTGCGATCGGGCATACCGGGGGCATAGAGAGCCTTGACGATCCGCGGGCGCCAGACCGTGCCACCGTTGGCGAACCCGGCGTAGGCGTTGGCGAGCTGTAGCGGCGTGATACTCGTGAGCCCCTGGCCGATGGCCAGGTTCACGTTGTCACCGGTGAAGAACTTCGAGCCCGCGAACTTATCGATGACCCCGGCGTCGGCCAAGGCCTTCTTGGCCGCAGCGTCAGGCACCCGGCCCGCCTGCTCGCCTGGCAACTTGATACCGAGCTGGGAGCCCATGCCGAAGCGACGAAGCTCGCTCTGCAACGGGTACGTACCCACGGCTGTCTCGAGCCACAGGCGGGCACCAAGATCGTAAAAGTACGCGTCGCTGGAAACCGTCAACGCGTCCGAAAGCGTGACCTTGCCATAGACAGCACCACCGGCGTTCTTCTTGTCGCAACCACCCGGTTCTGCCGCCTCGCATTGCGGCATCTTCCATTTGCCCGTGTCATCGAACTTGGCCTTCGGGTCGATCAGCCCGTTTCGGATTCCGGCTATGGCGGTAAAGAGCTTCATGGTCGAGCCGATCGCAAACGTGCCCGACACGGTGCGATCGAACAGTGGGCTGCCGTTGCGAGGAATCTTGGTCGCTTCGCCCTGGTCGTTTTCCACCTCGTCGAATCCGAACAGGGCCGACAAGGTCTTTCCGTCGGACTTGCCGTCGTACCATCGGTTGTCGAAGCCGGGGTTCGAGGCCAGTGCGACGATTTCCCCGTTCGTGGCATCCTCCACCACGACGGCACCGTCTGGCGCGGTGAACTTCGGCTTTTCGGGCCCGGTCAGCTCACCGGTAATCAGGCTGACGTCACGTTGCGGCCGTTCTTGACGACGCTTGACCAGTTCGGCCTGCAGGATCAGCTCGGTGTACTGCTGTTGTTGCAGATCAATGGTGAGCTGCACATCGTTGCCCGGTGTCGGGTCGA
>JAYTVF010000307.1:0-17230 GCA_043744155.1 Acidimicrobiia bacterium
CGACGGACTCCAATCGCGGCGGCCACGCCAGAGTTGCTGCATGACCTGATGGTCAAGCGTCGCCGGTTTGCGTGACCGATAGGGTCTATTCGAGATGCCGCCGTTCCTCTACAAGCAATTGCTCCGTTTCTTCGCCCGGTTGCCCGAGCGAGGTCGAGTCGCGGTCGTCCACACGGTGTCGCCGCTTTTTTCTGTCGGGGCGATTGTGGTGCTGCGAGATAACACGGGCTCGGTGTTGCTGGTTCGGCAGGCCTACAAAAGTCGGTGGGGTCTTCCCGGTGGATTGTCCAAGCGTGGTGAGGAGCCCTACGACACAGCGTGTCGTGAGGTGCGGGAGGAGACCGGCCTGCGCATCGAGCTTATCGGCGAGCCGCTTGTCGACATCGATGTTCACCTGCGTAAGGTCGATGTCATCTACCGCGCCTGCTTGGCGGCCGACGTGGCGGCCAACCAGGCCAAAGCCAAACTGCCCGAGATCCTGGAATGCCGATGGTTCCCCGCTGACTCGCTCCCGCCGCTGCAACATGAGGCGGTCACCGGGATACTGCGCTTTCCCTGGCTTCAGCCGGCGGAGTGACCTGATCCGGGGTCCTTGGCGGCGCGCAGTTTCCACACCCGGGCAACACTAGGGTGGCGAAGTTTCGCCATTGCTTTTTCGGTCGCGTACGGGTCATCTGACGGCGTTTCGGGTTCGCAGAGAATCAAGCCGAGATGACGACGAGCACGCGACCGATCGTTCGGGTTCAAGCGTTCGAGCTGAGCCCGCAGCATCGCCTCTTCCAGCCCCGCTGCGGTGATGTCGTACGGGGTGAGATCCTCTGGCACTTCCGGTGGGATGGGAGTCGCGAAAGCGATGGGTCGTATCACGTTGCCGCCGCTCGAATCGCCCCGCTCACCAACCACAGGTCGAAAGATACTGGCCCCGACGACGCCCATTGCGGATGCTTCCTTCGACTCCAACTGGCTAAGCTGGCGGCTTCGGGTTCCCCGGGCGCTTAGCTCAGTTGGTAGAGCACTGCCCTTACAAGGCAATGGTCGCAGGTTCGAGTCCTGTAGCGCCCACCATCAACGTCGATTCGACAACAAGGACGATGCACGGTCAATTCGCGGCGAGAACTCGAAGATCTGACGAGCTCCTTGGCGTGTCATGCCGGGCTGTGCGCCGATGACGCCCCACAAGAAGGCTCGCGGCGAAGGTGAAGCTACCTAGTCCGCGAGGGCCGTGACGTGCGTCGCGGTTTGTTGTTGGGCGATGACGGCAGTGATGGCGTGCACGAGGGCAATGAACGCGGCCAGGACGGCGACGCCGACCCGCGATTCCTTCACCTGATGGGCGACCTCGGCGATATCGAAGATGGTGAACATGATGGCAAAGGCCGCGATGGTCAAGAACACCGCTCGATGCCGTCGGAACCAAGCGAGTGCTGCCAAGGCGAGCGACACCGCTACGGCAACGACGACCAGCGCGTTGGACTCGAGGTTGACGCCGAGCACGGTCTCGCCGGAGGGTTCCGAGCTGCTGGTCGTGGCGGTCGCCTCGGTGTGAGCAACCCCTTCAGCTCCGGCCTCGCCGGTGGCTTCGGCCTGTTCGGCGGTGGCCTCGCCGGTGGCTTCGGCCTGTTCGGCGGTGGCCTTGGCGGTGGCTTCTGCCGTGGTCTTGGCGGTCGTCTTGGCTGCGGTGACCGTCTCCGTGGCCGCGCTCTCGGTGTGATGTGAAATGGCGTTGCGCTCGACCCCGATGCCGATCACAAAGAGCGCCGCACCGGCTATCAACAGTACGGTGAGAAGATGGCGGGGGAGATTGCGAAGGGTGCTCACTACCGAAGGGTAAACCCTCAAGTCGAGTTGAAGGTCAAGTGGTTTCCTCGAAGTCTGCGGCAAACTCATGCGGTCGCTCGGCAAGAGTTGCCGGATGGGTTGCGGCTCCCTTGCGATACCTCCTGGCGAGGGCCACTTGGTCTACTTCAACTCGCAAGGCTCCTGGGCGACGCGGAGTTTGCTCAACGCCGAGACTCGCCGGTGCTGGAAATAGCATGTGCTGCGGCTCAGGTCGCTGGGCGCACCGCGTTGAGGGCGGCGACGGCCGAGCCGCGGGCGCCGGCCATATCGAGATCGGGTACCAGGGCGAACTCGCAGACTTCGACTTGCTCGTCGCGCAGGTGAGTGTGAGCGCGCACTTTCGAGATTATCCAGTCGCGGAAGTGGGGTTCGGCTTCGATGATGCCGCCACCGACAAAATACACGTCAGGATCAGTGAAATTCGCGGCGATGGTGAACATCCGGCCGATGGCCATAGCCTGCTGCTCGAAGATCTTGAGGGCCATTTCATCCCCTTTTTCGCCGTACCCGCGCACGGCTTTGGCCGCCGCTTTGATCGACTCGGCCGCATGGAGCGGATGATCGGGATACTGGGTCAGCCAGAACGGCAGCAGGTTGTTCTGAATGCCGCTGAGCGACGCCACACTCTCGAGATCACCGGAGAAGCCGCAATTGCATCGCGGAGTGGGCTGATTTGGGTGCAGTAAACCCTCCATCGGCACGTGCACGTGGCCCAGCTCACCGGCCATACCCGAGGCGCCGCGCACAATCTGACCCTGCTCAATGACGCCGCCACCGAGCCCGGTGCCCACAATTGCCGAGATGGATGACCGGTTGATGCCATCTATCCCGTAGTGCTTGTTGTGGGCATACAGCGCGGCCGCGTTGCCATCGTTGTTGTAGATCACGGGCAGGTGCAGGTGATGTTCGACTGCGGCGCGAACGTCGAACCCCCACCATGACGGTTCGGGGAAATTGGTGGCGCCTCTCGACGAAATGACGCCACCGGCGCTGGCCGGGCCGGGCGTGTCCAATCCGATGGCCAATACCTGATTGCGGTCAAGACCGACGCTGGTGAGGGCCTTGTCCATCACCGCGGCGATTGCTTCCAAGGCGGCGACTGGTCCCTCACGTACGTTGCTGGGCAACTCGACCATACCGGCGATCAGAAAAGTACCGTGCTCATCGAGGATGGTCGCGTTGGTTTTGGTACCACCGACGTCGAGTCCGACGACGACAGAGGGGAGATGTGCGGCGGCCATGATGGGATCCTTCGGGAACGGCCACCTGGGAATCCGCGGTGGCAAGGGCGCAGAGGATACTCGACCATGCTGGGCGTAGAATCCTTCGCCATGTCTTCCGGCGAACCCAGCATGACCGACCCGACCTTGGTCGACCAGCTGAAAGCCGCCACCGATCTGCTCGAGGCGTGCGTGCGCGATCGTCGCCTGCTCGGTGTGCTTGCCGACGACGACCGACGGCGCCTGATCAACATCGCCGGTGACGTTTTCAACCCCGATGTCGACCAGCGCAGACTGCAGTCGAGGGCCAAGAAACGTGATCGTCGATTGGACAAGGTGACACGGGACGAGGCGTTGCTGGCCGAGACCGGCATCCGGTCGCTACGCTCGAAGCCGGTATTCATGTCGCCGAACGTGTTCCCGACCAGCGGGCCAGACGAAGCACAGACGACGAACGACCCCGAGTTTCGTGAGGCCATCGAGCCGCAGCATTGCTACGTCTGCAAGCAGAAATACACCAAGATCCATGCCTTCTATGACCAGATGTGCCCGACCTGCGGCGATTTCAACCAGTTCAAACGAACCGAAACGGCTGACCTCCGCGGGAGGGTAGCCCTCCTGACTGGTGGCCGTGTAAAGATCGGCTACCAGGCTGGCCTCAAGTTGCTACGAGCCGGTGCCCACCTGATCGTCACCACCCGTTTTCCACGGGATTCGGCGCAACGGTATGCCGCCGAGCCCGACTTCGCCGCGTGGGGCGAGCGGCTTGAGGTCTTCGGGCTCGACCTTCGCCACACGCCGAGTGTGGAGGCGTTTTGTACCCACCTGCTCGACACCCGCGAGCGCCTCGACTTCATCATCAGCAACGCCTGCCAAACCGTGCGTCGACCGCCCGATTTCTATAAGCACATGATGGACGGCGAGCTGGCATCGCTGCATCGTCTGCCCAGCGATGTGCAACAACTGTTGGGAGCCTACGAGGGGCTGCGGGGCTACAACATGTTGCCCTCAGCTGAGGTGTCCTCCGCTGTTGTCGCCCAAGCGTTACCGTCAGCCATTACCGGGCTCACCCGGGCCGCCGAGCTCTCCCAAGCGGTGTTGTTGCCCGAAGATCAGTCGGCAGGGCACCTGTTCCCATCGGGCCGCCTCGATCAAGACATGCAGCAAGTCGACCTTCGCGACCGGAACTCATGGCGACTGATGTTGGCCGAGGTGTCCTCAGTCGAACTGCTCGAAACGCAGCTTGTGAACGCCGTTGCACCATTCGTCTTGAACGCGCGACTGAAGCCGCTGATGTTGCGCAGCCCCGAGCGAGACAAGCACATCGTCAATGTGTCCGCGGTCGAGGGCCAGTTCTACCGTAAGTTCAAGACGACCCGTCATCCGCATACGAACATGGCCAAGGCCGCGCTCAACATGATGACCCGCACCTCCGCCGCCGAATATCAGGCCGACGGTATCCACATGAATTCGGTCGACACCGGCTGGGTGACCGATGAAGATCCATTGCCTATCGCGGAGAAGAAGGCGGTCGAGCAGCGTTTCAACCCACCGCTCGACATCGTCGATGGTGCCGCCCGCATCGTCGATCCCATCATCTCGGGCTTCAATACGGGTGCCCATGTCTGGGGTCAGTTTTTGAAGGATTACAAGCCGACCGACTGGTAAGACGAGAGCAGTTTGTCGGCGGCTAGATCAGATCGCTTCTTCCTCGGCGGTTACGGCCTCGGGCTTGGCATGCTTGATGGGCAGGGTGGCGAAGAACGCTGGTGGTTCGCGCCACGGTGACGGCAGCGATCCATCGGCCGCTTGGGAGACCGCCCGCCACACCCGTTCAGGCGTGCAGGGCATATCGATATGGCCTACCCCAAGGTGACTGAGCGCGTCGATCACGGCGTTGTGCACCGCAGGCATCGAGCCGATGGTTCCCGACTCGCCGATTCCTTTGGCCCCGAGCACGTTGAGATGTGTCGGCGTTTCGATATTGCTGACCTCGAACGATGGAAGTTCGGCCGCGCTCGGCATGGCGTATTCGGCCAGGGTCGAGGTGAGCGGGTTGCCATTGGCGTCGTAGACGAACTGCTCCCACAACGCCTGCGCCGCACCCTGGGCGATTCCGCCGTGTTGTTGGCCGTGCACCAGCAGGGGGTTCAGAATGCGGCCGCAGTCATCGACCGCCACCACTCGGCGCAGTACAACCTTGCCGGTGTCGACATCCACGTCGACGACGGCAACATGGGAGCCGAACGGAAACGTCGCGCCAGTCTGAGTCACGTCGAGCGCAGCCCCGAGCGCGCCCTCTTCAGCGTCGCCGGCATGGGCCGCCAGTTCCGCCCAGGTAAGCGCGCGGGCCGGAACCCCGGCTACGCCCACTCGTCCGTCGTCGGTAACCACGATGTCATCTGCGCTGGCCTCAAGAAGAGTGGCGGCCAACGCCTTGGCACGGTCGAGCACGGCAACGGCGGCGTGCTGCACCGCGGTGCCCCCCAACTGCAGCGAACGAGAACCGCCGGTGCCTGAACCGCGCGGCACCAACTCGGTGTCGGACTGGACGAAGCGGATCATGTCGAGGGGAATGCCAAGCTCATGGGACACGATCATGGCAAAAGACGTGGGATGGCCCTGGCCATGACCGGACGTACCCACGCGAATCGTTGCGCCCCCGTCGGTGTCAATATCGACAGCACCAAACTCGCTACCGGCTGAACCCGTCACCTCGACATAGGTGCTCATGCCGATGCCCATCTGTAGGCGGTCGCCGCGCGCACGCCGGGCGGCCTGCTCGGCCAACAGCGCGGGGTAGTCGGCGGCGGCCAGCGCCGCGTCGAGCGCGTCTTGGTACCGACCGTTGTCATAGGTGACTCCGGTGATCGTGTCGTACGGAAACTGGTCGGGCCGCAGCAGGTTTCGCCGGCGTAGCTCGGCTGGATCGACCCGCAACTCGTCGGCTGCCATATCCATGATGCGCTCGAGCATCGCCGCCGCCTCGGGTCGACCAGCCCCACGAAAGGCGCCGACGGGCGTCGTGGTGGTGACGGCGACAGCCGCGTCGAAGGCGATCTTGGGAATGTTGTACACCCCTTGCGCCAGCCGCTGGGTGGGGCCTATCAGCAGGCTGCCGCCAAAACCGGCGTAGGCACCGGCGTCGCCTACCATCCGACAGCGCATACCGGTGATGTGGCCGTCGTGGGTGAAGCCCATCTCGACGTACTGCACCTGGCCGCGGCCGTGGGGGAGGGCCGACATGTTTTCGGTACGGGTTTCGACCCACTTGACTGGCTGCTCAAGCCGTCGTGCGATGGCCACCGCCACACTGTGCTCGGCGGTCAGACCCGCCTTTCCGCCGAAACCGCCGCCCACGTGTGGGGTGATCACGCGCATTTTGGCCGGATCGGTGCCGAAAAGCGTGCACATCAAACGCTGGAAGGCGTGTGGCATCTGGGTCGAGACGTAGATGGTGATGTCATGTCCCCGGCCATCATCACCGGGCAGCACGGCGATGGCATTGCCCTCCATCGGCACAACGGCGATCCGCTGATTCTCGAACCGTGCGCGAATGACCACATCGGCGTCGTCGAGAATGGTCTCGCCTCGCTGATCACGAAAGCCAGCCGCCATATTGTTGGACTGGGTGTCATATTGCGCTGCCGCGTCCGACGCCAGCGCCGACTCCATGTCGACCTGTGCGGGGAAGATGTCATAGTCGACTACCACGGCCTCGGCTGCGTCGACGGCCTCAGCCTTGGAACGAGCGACCACAACGGCAATTGGATCACCGACGAAATGCACCGTGCCGGTCGCCAGCGGCGGGCGGATGAAGTTGTCGTTCAGCACCATGAATGCATGGTGCGCTGGTATCCCGAGGTCGCTGGCGGTGAACACCCCAACGACTCCCGGCATGCCTTCGGCCTCGGCCGCCTCGACGCTGACGATCTGGCCGAACGCCACTGTCGAGCGCACAAAAGCCAAGTGCAACATGCCGTCGACCTTCAAGTTGTCGACGTATGTCGTCGCCCCCGTAAGAAATGCCGGATCTTCCAATCGGCGGACGGATGTGCCCAGAATCGACGTAGCCATGGCCCGACTGTAGGCGCAGGGCTTCCCGACGCTCCGAGCCGACAGTGTCGGTCGGCCTCGGACGACGCTCAAGCTGGCCTTTCGTGTCGTTAGGCGAGGAGCCCGGCCAGATAGATTGCGGCGATGCACCGTCAGATTGCGCCTTCATCGCTTGGGCCGCCCGCCGCCAACTACGCCCATGCGATGCTGACGACGGGGGCCACGAGATGGCTCCATACCTCGGGCGTGGTGGCCACACGGCCAGACGGATCGGTTCCGGAGGCCCTCATCGATCAGGCCGAGCTGATTTGGGCCAACCTGAGCCAGATGCTGCATGAAGCCACAATGTCGATGACCGACATCGTCTCGGTGGTGACCTACGTCGTGGTGGGGAACGATCTTGCCACCGTTATGGCCGCCCGCGATCGAGCACTCGGCGGGCACCTCGCGGCGTCGACCTTGGTGCCGGTTCACGCTTTGGCGCAGCCGAGCTGGCAGATGGAAATCGCCATCGTGGCCAGCCGGTAGGGCCTCGTGGCCTCGCCGGGATTGCCGTCGCCCGGCACCCGTCGGCGGGGTCGCCCCGCGACTGGGAGGCCGGGATAGTGGCCCGGCCGGTACGGTCTCGCGGCTCCGACGGCGTCGTGGCCGATCGGCACCCGTCAGCGTGAGCTCAGCCTGCGCTGTGGGCTTTCACCCGGTCTTTAGAGGCTTGCAGAGCCTGAGCGATAATCGACTCGACATGCTCGGCATCGATGCCGAGCTTCTCGCCGATATGGACGGACCAGATTCCGCTGCGCAGGTTGTTCTCGAAGTCGAGTTCGGCTCGGAACTCGGATCGGGCGGCCTGGCGATTCTGGCTGATCATCACAAAGGTGGCGAGAAAGATGGCTTCGAGGCTGACGATCATGGTTAAGAGTCCGAACGGAAACCGATCGAAGTGAAAGCCGAGCCCGGCGAGGCCGAGGTTGCCGAGTACCCATGCGCTGAACCAGATGGCATGCACGTACACGAACCGCATCGACCCGGCAAAGTTCGTAATGCGGTCGGCTGTATGGTCTTCCGCTCGTCGGAGCAGGGCGATCATGGAGTTTTCTGAGCGGATACCCGCGATGAGGGGTCCGTTGACCATGCCGTCGATCGAGCCGTCGGCGGCATCGAGGGCCGCGCAAGCTGCGCATTGTGTATGGGACTTTTCTTCCATGCGGCCAGCCTGACAGGCTGAGGCCTGTGACCGTGCCATCCTCATTTCCTGCGTTTGTGGCCACCAAGCAGTTCGATGCCGATGGAAAGGCCGTCGGGGTGGCACGCATCGTCGGAACGCTCGCAGCCGATGACCTTCCCGCCGGCGAAGTCACGATACGAGTGCTGTACTCCAGTGTGAACTACAAGGATGCGCTGGCGACCCTGGTCGACGGTGGCGTGACTCGCCTTGCCGTTCTCGTCCCGGGCGTCGATCTTGCCGGCGAAGTGGTGGCGGTCGATGGAGACGCGACGGTCAAAGTCGGCGACATTGTGATTGCCAATGGTAACGACATCGGTACCGGTCGACACGGTGGATATGCAGCGTTCGCCCGGCTGCCTGCCGCCTGGGTGCTGCCGATTCCGGGTGGCCTTTCTCCGCGACAAGCCATGGCGATCGGCACAGCCGGCTTTACTGCCGCCGCATCGGTGCATGCTCTAGAGAACGCCGGTCTTCAGCCGGGTACTGGACCGGTCTTGGTGACCGGAGCCACTGGTGGCGTTGGCTCGACGGCAGTCGGCATCTTGTCCAAGCGTGGCTACGAGGTGGTCGCCTCGACGGGCAAGGCCGATCATGACGACTTTCTGCGTTCGCTCGGGGCTACGGACATCATCCGGCGGGACGAGACCAGCGCGGAGTCAAAGCGCCCCCTCGAATCCGAGCGGTGGGCGGGGGCGGTCGATTGCGTCGGCGGGTCGACGCTGGCTTACGTGCTGCGCACCCTGAAGTACGGCGGCTCGGTGGCGGCCAGCGGATTGACCGGGGGCGCAGGCCTGCCGACCACGGTTCTGCCGTTCATTCTTCGCGGCGTCAACCTGCTCGGGATCGACTCGGTGATGATCCCGATGGAGATGCGACACGACATCTGGCACCGCTGCGCCACAGACCTGCGGCCGGTCGGCATCGATGGCGAACTCGTCACCGAAATCGGCCTCGACGGTGTCGATGCCGCGCTGACTGCGATTCGGGCGGGTCAGACCACAGGCCGGTACGTGGTCAAGCTGTAGCTCGCGAATCCCGCCAGATCTGTAGGGGCGTACGGTCTCGACGGCCGGTGAAGGGTACAGCCGTCGGCGTTCCGTTTGACCCTGCGCTGGCGTAAGCGGCGCAGGTGAGATCCAAGATGAATCGACCGAATTCGGCGTCGAGGACCGGTTGGCGGCCAGCAGCGATATCCAACACCAACGTCCGGAGCTGCCCGAGAAAGCCGTAGTCCTCAACTTCACGGTTAGCCAGCCGTGCAGTCGGGATTCCTACGACGTCACCGTTGTGCTCAAGCGACGGGGTAGGGACGATGTCGGCGCGAAGAACTCCAGACTGTCCGGCGACCTGCACGTCCCAGATCGGCCCGACCGTGGCTCGACGGCTGGCAACGACATGGGCATGCAGCCCGGCCCCGAAGCGAAGCGTTACGTCGGCCTCGTCATCGACATCGTTGGCAGCGTAACGGTGCAACGTGGCGCTCACCGTCGTGACATCGAGCGACCCCGCCAGAAGTACCGCAAGCGCCAACGCGTGCGTGCCAATATCAAACAGTGCTCCGCCTCCCCATTCGTCGCTCACGCGATTTTCGAGTGACGTGGGCGGATCGATAATTCTCACCTCAATGTAGGTCAGGGGACCAAGACCTGATCGACGGTTCAAGAGAGCGGAGATGACCGGAGCGTGAGCCAGATTCTCGCCATAGGCAACGTGGGCCCCAGGGCGTCTGGCCGCATCCACCATAGCGTCGGCCTGAGCCAAGGTCGCGGTCATCGGGGTCTCGACGAGGACGGCCGCACCGGCACGCAGGACGTGCAGCGCGTGCTCGAGGTGGGTGGCCGGAGACGTTGCGACCACCACGAGATCCGCCCCGGCGGGTAGATCGCTAAAGGTGACGGCCGCCGCCCGACCACCGATCGCTCGTGCCTTTACTTCTGCGTTCGCTCGATCGCGAGAGGCAAACGCCACGACCTCGATGCCGAGGGCGGCGGCGGCGATGGCGTGCACCGGGGTGATCCACCCGGCTCCGGCGAAGCTAATCGACGCCAATGCGGGGCTACTGGCCAGCGAGGGCGGCCACGACCGGAGCGATCGAATCGACGTCTTCGGCTCCGACGATGACGTACGAAAATCCCCACTTTTCGCGCCGTTCGATGAGATCCTGCACGATCTGATCGGTGGTGCCCACGATCGCAAAAGGTGTTTCGAGCATCTGCTCGGTGGTGAAACCGAACATGGCACCAAGTTTGGCCGCCCGCTCAGCTCGGTCGTCGCAGACCTTCACAAAGAAGGTACGCACATTCAGCTCTATCTGTTCAAAGCGTTCGCCCGCCGCAGCCTTGACCCACCCCAACTTCTCCTCGACGGCCGCCGCAGTCATCGTGGCGATTGCCCCGGCGTCGATGGCGCCGTGGGCCAGCGTGCCGTTGATCCCTACGATGTCGGCCTCGCGGCCAGCGATAGTGAGCACCCGTTTGCCGCCTCCGCCAATCAGGAACGGCGGCCACGGACGCTGCACCGGCTTGGGCAGCCCGTCGTAATTGGTGATCGTATAGTGATTGCCGGAGAAATTGGTGGCGCCGTCGGAGAACAGCCCCTTCATGATCGTCAGGGCTTCTTCGAAGCGCGACACACGCACGCCGTTGGCGTCGAAGGGCATGCCAGCGGCGTCATAGTCCGTTCGCATCCATCCGGCGCCGAGGCCTACCTCGAGCCGACCATCGGAGAGCAGATCCATCGTGGCGAGTTCTTTGGCCAGAACCACCGGATGCTTGTAGTCGTTGTCCCATACCAAAGCGCCAACGTGGAGATCGGTGGTGGCGTTGGCTGCGGCCATGAGCGCCGGCACCGGTGCCAACTGGTCGGTGAAGTGATCGGGCATGGTCAAAACGGCGTAGCCAAGATCCTCGACCTTGTGGGCCAAGTCTCTCCACGCTCTTGCATGTGGGGCCAGCGATGCTTGTACTCCGAAACGAAAGGGACGCATGAAAGCAGTCTGCCACCAGTTGACCGGTTCGGGCCGGTAGCGTTCGGGTGCTGTGCGATCTCTCCTGCGCCTCCTCGCCGTCGTACTGGCGGCATCCCTCGGTCTTGCCGCCCTTGGTGTGGTTGCTGCACCCGGGGTTTCGGATATGGCCACGGCGTATCACGGGGAGGCTGACCCACTGCCGCCATTCGCCCAGTTGGCGCAGCGCTCTGTGGTGTTCGACGCCCACGGCACGCAGATCGATGAGATGCGGATCGAAAACCGCGAACCTTTCAAACTCGCCCGAGTTCCCGAAGAAGTGCTCGACGCCGTCATTGCTACCGAAGACGCTGGCTTCTATCAACACAAAGGGGTCAACGCCAAGGGCATCTTTCGGGCCGCGTTGGCCGGCATCAACGCATCATCAGCCGTGCAGGGCGGCTCGACCATTACCCAACAGTTGGTCAAGAACGCTTTAGTGGGTTCGCGCCGCGATGCGAACCGCAAGATCCTCGAAGCGGCCTACGCCGTTCGCTTAGAGCGCGAGTGGACTAAGGACGAGATCCTCGAGCGGTACCTCAACACGATTTTTTTCGGCAACAACGCGTACGGCCTGCAGGCGGCGGCCGAAACCTACTTCGGTAAAAATGTCGATCAACTGGATCGATTTCAGGGCGCGTTTTTGGCCGGACTGATCCGCAACCCGGTCGGCTACGACCCGATCCAACGCAGCGACCGGTCAAGGGCTCGTTTCAAGGAAGTACTCGATCGTCTCGTCGCCGTTGGCAAGATGACCAAGGACGAAGCCGATATGCAAAAGAAGGCGTGGCCGCTACCTGACCGCTTGCAACGATCGTCGGCGCCGCAGCGTGCCGGTACCTACTACACGGCAGAGACGAGAAATCTGCTGCTGAACAAGACCGACATCTTGGGCAAGGATTACCAGGAGCGTTACGAGCGACTGTTCCGCGGTGGCCTCAAGGTGTACACCACCTACGACGACGGTATCCAAAAGATGGCCGAACAGGCCCGTAATGATCAGATGCCTGACACGGGCGGCCGATTCGACGCCGCGATGGTCTCGCTGGAAACCAAGACCGGCGCAGTGCGTGCCATGGTTGGTGGTCAGGATTTTCGGGCATCCCAGGTAAACCTGGCCCTCACGCCTCGGCAGACGGGCTCTTCGGTCAAGGGCTTCATTACGGCGGCCGCCGTGAATTCGGGTATCCAAAACAACGACGTCATCGATGGCACTTTGCCCTGCACCTGGGTGTTTCCCGACAAGAGCCAGGCCGACTACGTCGTCAATGACGGCGTCTCGGTTCCGTTCGGCACCCTTGAACGCATGACCTGGGAGTCGATCAACTGCGCCTATATCCGTACCTATCTGGCAGTCGGTGGTACCCGCGTTATCAACTTGATGCATCAGTTGGGAGTGAAGGGCAAACTCGATGATCTGTTCAGTTTCGCCGTCGGTGGAAACGAGATCAGCCCGATGGACATGGCGGCGGGCTATTCGACGATTGCCAACCAAGGGGTGCGCCACGACCCGTACATGATCGAACGCGTTGAAGATCGCGATGGCAAGGTCATCTATCAGCACCAGGATCCGGGTAAGGCGGTCATTACGCCCGAGGTGGCCGACCGCACCGTCGACATCCTGAAAGGGGTGCTGCGACAGGGCACTGCAACACTGGCGCGACTCGACGGGGATCGGCCAGCGGCTGGTAAGACCGGTACTTACGACAAGGACAAGCATGCCTGGTTCGTGGGATTCACCCCGCAGTACACCACTGCGGTGTACATGGGGAACCCGCGTGACCCAAACGATGAAATGCGCAACATTCCACAGTTCAAGCGCTTTCAGGCGGTGCACGGTGGCACGTATCCGTCGTTGATCTGGAAGCAATTCATGGACGGTGTGCAAGAGAACCTGCCGATCGAAGACTGGAACAAGCCACCGGACAACCCGCGCCCGGCTGCCCGCATCTACGCACCGTTCCAGGACTGCTTCGCGGTCTATACCTCTGGTCCGAAGGATCCTGACCCCGAAGCACCTCCTCCCGTCGGGTTCCTGGTGAAGACCAACCCCAAGCTGACGCCGATCGCCTCCGATCCGAATGACCTCACCGGGCCATCGGCGACGGTCCCCGGTTTCACCTCGACATTCTCCTGCGGCAAGGGTCTGCCGCCGCCCCCGAAACCAAAGGCCACCACCACGACGGTCGCTGGCGGGTCGACAACCGTACCGGGGGCGGGAAGCACGCCCACCACAGCCGGGCCTGGAACCACGATAGCCAAGCCCACCACCACTGCGGCGAAGGTCACCACCACCAAGGCCAAGTGATTCGTGCCAAGCTCATGGCCGTGACCGAACTGCAGCAGCTCCTCGTTCTTCAGGATCTTGACACCAGAGCGGAACAGCTTCGCTACCGACGCAGCCATCTGGCCCAACGGTCGACCCTGGCGGCTACCGACGGCGCCCTCGGTGCGATCGCCGCCGAAGCCGCCACCTGCGAGCGTGAACGCGCCGCCCTCGATAAGCGTCAGGCCGAGATCGACGCGTCGGTTGAAACGATGCGAGCCAAAGAGCAGAGCCTGGGTGCGCAACTTGCCAAGTCGATTGTGCCGAAAGAGGCCGAAACGCTACAGGCCGAGCTCAAGGGACTGCATCAACGACGAGATGCAGCCGAAGACGACGAGTTGGCGATCATGGAAGCAGTCGAGCCGATTGAGGCCAGATTGACGGTGTTGGCCGCCCAGAAGGTGCCGCTACTGGCCCAACGCGACATCGACGCGGCGGCGCTGGCGGCGGCCGAAGCTGCCGTGGATGCCGAACTGGCTACGGCCGCGGCGCAACGAGCGCTGACTGCGGCTCCACTACCGGCCAGTCTTATGGCGCGCTACGACAAGATGCGTGGCCATCTCGGTGGTGTTGCCGTCGCTCGGCTGGATCACGGCACGTGCATGGGATGCAACATCCAGCTCTCCAGTACCGAGCGCGAGGCGCTGCTCGCCGCCCCGCCAGACGCGCTCGCCGAGTGCGAGCAGTGCGGCCGGCTGCTGGTGCGCTAAGTGCTTCTATGGTTCATCGGCTGTTCGTGGGCCATCGTATGGAACGTCTTTCGCGACCCAGGAATTGACTATCGCGTGTTGGCCGTCGGTGCACTTGCGCCCGACATCGTCGACCTGATCGATCGCCACCGGGTTGCCCATTCCGTCACCGTTTCGGTGGCAACGCTCGTGTTTTTGATGTTTGGCACGATCGGCCGCAAGGCGCTGCGCAAGCGGTTGCTCATGGTGCCGATCGGTATGTTGCTGCACCTGGTTGTCGACGGCGTCTTCTCATCGACCCGAACCTTCTGGTGGCCCGCATCGGGACTCGCCATCGTCGTTGGCCATATCCCAAGCCTCGATCGACCTTGGGGTCTCAACCTCGCCTTCGAGGGAGTCGGCGCCCTTATCCTTCGGTGGTTCTGGAAGCGGTTCGGGCTGAGTGACCGCGTGGCACGAGCAGCCTTCGTGTCGACGGGTCGGCTGCCCGTTTCCTAGCCCGTGGCCGTCGGCGTCCGGGCCGATCACTGCGCCCTGCCCATAGGAGGCACACAACACGCCGCACCGCAGGGCGCTACCTTGGGGCATGGCCTAGTTTGGCCGCCCGCCATGCGTCGTTGGACTACCAGTCGAGCGAAGGCGCGGAGATCATGGCCCGGAAGAACTTCGCAGCCACCGGTTCGTTCGTGGCCGCCGATCGACCCCGTGCCCTTGATCACCTCGGCTTCGAGAGCCAGTTGCTGTTCAACACGTTCCACAACCGACGGTTACGCGACTTCATCAACGGGCTGCCCGTGCCGCCCGATTTTCATGGCGGCGCGGAGAACTTCCGCTCGGTCGACTACATGGCCATCCCATTTCCGCCGATGCAAACATTGGCCACGATGGTGTTCGATGGCGTGTTCGATCGCTTCCCGAGGCTGCGGGTAGGTGTCATTGAGCAAGGCGCCATCTGGGTGCCCAGCTGGATGCGCCAGATGGAAAGCGCCTTCGAGGCCTTCAACAAACATGAGGACCGGGTTCGAGCCCTGCACCTTCGGCCGAGCGAGTACGTGCAGCGCCAGATGCGATTCACCCCGTACCCGACCGAGGATGTTGGCTGGATTATCGAGCAGGCCGGTCCCGATGTTGCCATGTTCAGCTCTGACTATCCGCACGTGGAGGGTGGTCGACGGCCGATCGAACGGTTCGAGAGGAGCCTCGGCAACTCCTCTGAGGCGGTGCGGCAACGATTCTATTGCGACAATTTCCTCGATCTCATGGGGAGCCCGACGTTGCGGAGCAACGGCTTCGAATGAATCATCTAGGGTCTCGACGATGCTGTTCCTGGCTCGACACGGACGAACGCTGGCCAATGCGCAGGGGCTCTTGCAGGGTCGTATGGACCTGGCCCTTGACGAGGTCGGACGCGAGCAGGCCCGGCGGCTCGCCGCAGTGCTCGGCGCCGCCGACGTTGTGATTTCGAGCCCCTTACGTCGCGCTCGTGAGACGGCCGAAGCGATTGGCCTACCGCTTGAGGTGGACGACCGCTGGATCGAGCTCGATTTCGGTGACCTCGACGGAAAGCGCCGGGACGAGCTCCCGCCGGAGGTATGGACCAAACTTCGTGCGGACATCGACTTCCCGCCTGCAGGCGGCGAGTCCTTGTCGGCGCTGATGCATCGGGTCGTGCCGGCCCTTACCGAGGTGCTCGAACGATCGCGTGAGCAGTACATCGTGGTCGTCAGCCATGTCATGCCCATCAAAGCCGCCTTGGCGAGTGTGTTGGGGGTCGATATTTCGGTGTCGTGGCGCTGTCACTTGGATCAGGCGTCGATCACCCGGATCTCGATGTCGGACATGGGCCCGATGCTTCACAGCTTCAACGAAACCGGTCATTTGAAGGGAGGGATTCGCCCCACCTGCGCCGAATAGCTGCCATTGAAAAGATCGTGCCACGACTGTCTCATCGCGTGGCAGATGCGGTCATACTAGGGAGCCATGCGATCGATGCGGCGTCCGACCCTGATCCTTTTTTCCTTTTGCCTCAGCGCCCTACCCGGATGCGGGAAGAGCAAGGCAGGGCCGACGTTCACCGATGTCGCCACCACGATCAAGGCCAAGGTCGGATCGGAATTCTCCATTACTCTCGGTTCGAATATCACCACCGGATACACCTGGGAGTTCAAGACTGCGCCCGACCTGAAGCTGATCAGCCTGGTCGATGAAAAGTATGAAGCGCCGGCCAAATCCGACCAGGTCGGTGCGGCCGGTAAGCAGCGTTTCCGCTTCAAGGTTCTGGCGCCGGGCGCCACCAAACTCGATCTGCAATACGTTCGTCCGTGGGAAGATCCCCGTCAGTCTGTTCAGACAGCCGTCTTCAGCGTCGAATTGGCTTAGCCGCGACAGCGACAGCGTCAGTACCGCTGCCGCCTGTTCGACGGAGACGGCGGGTGGTGAGGCCGCAAACTACGATAGGCGTCTGATGAACAAGGGGAGCTCACCCGGTACTGAATCAGCCTGCACGGTTTCGGCCCTGCCCAAATCGTCGCGCCGGCTGGGCGGACTCGATGGTCTACGGGCGGTGGCGGCGGTGGCGGTGCTCATCCATCATGTCGGCTTCAACTCAGGCGCAACTTTCCGTCAGCCGAGCACGAATTTTGTGGGTCGGGCCGACATTGGCGTACCAATTTTCTTTGTGCTGTCCGGTTTCTTACTGTATCGACCATTCGTCGGCCGTCTCCTCGACGGCGGCCTCGCGCCCGGTCGGGGTGAGTTCTGGTTGAAGCGATTCCTACGCGTCTACCCGGCGTACTGGGTGGCCCTCGCTGTGATGCTGATCTCCGGTGGGGTCGCCGTTCGCGGACCCTTTGGGCTCTTCTTTTCGGCCAC
>JAYTVF010000308.1:0-17151 GCA_043744155.1 Acidimicrobiia bacterium
GCAGCCCCAGCGGGATTCGAACCCGCGCCGCCACCGTGAGAGGGTGGTGTCCTAGGCCGCTAGACGATGGGGCCGAGCAGCGGAGTCGATGTTAGCTGACCGACGCCAACCGGCCAACCGGGATTGCGAAAAACGAAACGGCCGACCCGAAGGCCGGCCGATCGTTGTTCGGGGGAGAGGACTCGAACCCCTAAAAGCAGGATCAGAACCTGCTGTGTTGCCAATTACACCACCCCCGAAGGGCGTGGTCATGATAGCGGGCCAACTCAACGGTTTGCACAACCAAATGAGCAAGCCACCGCTCAACCCGTGATTCGCAGTAATCGTCGGTAGCCGATGATGCGTCCGACAGCCACGCCAAGGGTCTCTTTTAGCTCGTGCGACGCCACGTGCTGCTCGGGGCTGGTGCGGGTGGGCGAGCTGAACGCGGTGAGGCCGACCTCAGACGCGATGCCCTTGATGCGAAGCGAGTGGTAGGGGTCCGACACCAGTACGACCCGATCTCGCTTTGCCGCCTTCAGGAAGCGGGCCGACGCCGCTATCGACTCCCATGAGGTCTTTCCCTGAACCTCGCGCTGGATCGCGCCATCGGGCACCCCGTGCGAGATGAGGTACGCGGCCGAGCTCGACGCCTCGGTGAACTCGTCACCTGGCTGCTTTCCCCCCGTGACGACGATGACGGGAGCTAGGCCTTGCTTCCACAGCTCGAGCGCGTGCACGAGGCGGGCTTCGAGAACCGGCGAGGGCCGTCCATTGAACTGGGCCGCGCCGAGCACCATGATGGCGTCGGCCTGGCGTGCTTCATCCAGCCCCTCTTGGTGGCGAACCTGGGCGTAGGTGATCAGAACGTACGCAAGTGCTACGCCCGCGAGAACAACGACCACGCGAAGGCCTCGACGCGCCAGGCTTCGACCGGCCAAAGCGGAAGCGGAACTCAGACCCTCGTCAGAGACGGGCACGCGCCGCTCGCAAACGGGCGAGCGTACGATCTCGCCCAAGTATCTCAAGCGACTCATACAGCGGTGGCCCAACGCTACGGCCGGTAACGGCCAGCCGAGCCGGAGCCTGGGCCTTACCGGGCTTGAGACCGATACTGGCACCGACCGCCTCAAGCTCTGCCTTTAGTACCTCGGCGTGCCACGGGCACTCTTGGTAGGCGCTGATGACGCCGTCGAGCATCTCGGTCGCCGGGTACTTCATGACCTTGTCCCAATCGGAATCGGTCGGGGTGACGTCGGTGAATAGGAACTCGACCAGTGCTGGTACGTCGCTGAGCACGTCAACGCGGGTTTGGATGTGGTCGGCCATATGGCCAAACACCGAGGCGTCATAGCGTTCGGCAGGCCACGGCGCGTCAGCGCCGGTCAGCCATGGCTGACAGTGCGCGATGAACGCGTCGTGCGTGAGGGCTCGGATATATTCGGCATTGAACGAACGCAGCTTCTTCACGTCGAAGAACGCGGGCGAAGAGTTGACCGACGACAGGTGGAAATCTCGCTCGATGTCGGACCACGGCACGATCTCGGCATCACCAGTCGGCGACCAGCCGAGCAGCATCAGGTAGTTCATCATGGCATCGGGCAGATACCCCTGCTCTCGATACATTTCGAGCGCCACGGGGTCACGGCGCTTGGAAAGCTTCTGGCGCTTCTCATTCACCAGTAGCGGCACGTGGGCCCATACTGGCGGCTCATGCCCAAGTGCCTGCCACAACAGTTGCTGCTTGGGCGTGTTGGGTAGGTGCTCTTCGGCGCGGATCACGTGGCTGATGCCCATGGTGATGTCGTCGACGACGTTGGCAAGAAGGAACATGACACTGCCGTTGCCGCGCAACAGGATGAAGTCTTCGATGATGTCGTGATTGAACACCGGCTCACCTCGGATGAGGTCTACGACGGTGGTGGAACCGGGCCGCGGCACCTTGAAGCGCAATGGCCTCCCCGTGGCGGCGGTAAGCCCAAGCGTTCGGCAGTGGCCGTCGTAGCCCTTGTTCTCCCCCACCCGCGCCCGCATGACCTCTTGCGAGCAGTCGCAGTAGTAGGCCTTATCCTCAGCGAGGAGCCGCCCGGCCGCCGCGGCGTGGTCGGCCGCATAGGCGCTTTGGAAGTGAGGACCCTCATAGGTACCCGGCGCGATACCTATCCAGGCGAGAGCCGAGATGATGCCCTCTGTCCATTCGGGCCGGTTTCGTTCGTGGTCGGTATCTTCGATGCGCAGCACGAAAACCCCGCCAGCCTGCTTGGCGACGATGGCGTTATAGAGCGCAGTTCTGGCGCCGCCGACGTGGAAGTAACCGGTGGGCGATGGGGCGAAACGAACACGGAATGGGCGATCAGACGACATGAGAAGATTCACGATACTTGGGGGGTGTGCGACAGTAAGCAACTTCATTGCGGAGTGACCCTCGGCACACACAACGTTGTAGCGTGCTCGGCGTGGCCGAGCGGAACCCAGTCGAAGCACCCCCGTGGTGGCGTACCGTCGCCGAGACCCGTGCCGCGTTCGAGCTCGGGGCGTTTGTTGCCGCCTCGCCGGCTCTGCGGCTGATCGGCCGAGGCGACCGTCATCCGGTGCTGGTGCTGCCCGGATTCACGGCGTCGGATCTCGCTATGGGTCCGCTGCGATGGTTCCTACGAGGCCAGGGCTACTGGGCACATGGCTGGGATCTCGGCCGCAACCTCGGGCCCACCCCGCAGGTGATGGCGGGCTTGGAAGATCGATTTCGCTACGTTTTCGAACGACATCATCGCCCGGTGAGCATCGTCGGCTGGAGCCTTGGTGGCGTTTACGCACGGATGCTGGCTCAGAGCCACCCTGAGATGGTGCGCCAAGTCATCACTCTCGGCTCACCGTTTCGCCTCGAGGCCGGTGACCACACTGCGCTCGACCCAATTTGGAATCGGGTGTCGTCCACGTTCGTGCCCGAACTAACTGCGCTGAGATTGCGGATGAACCGCGAACTCAGCGTGCCGTCCACCGCGATCTTCTCCAAGAGCGACGGCATCGTCGATTGGCATACCTGCGTCGAGTACCCAGGTGAGCGGCACGAATCGATCGAGGTGTTCGGCAGTCACAGCGGCATGGCCTTCAACCCGGCGGTGCTGGTTGCAATCGCCGATCGCTTGCATCAATCCGAAGGTAACTGGCGACCCTTCCGACCACCTCCTGGCATGAGCCGTCTTTACGGCCGCGGCACTGGCAGTGGCCGTGAAAGTGGCAGTGGCAGTGAAGTCCTAGGCAAGCGGTCCGGCTGACAACAGGCCTGGCGCCAGCACCCATAGTTGATGGACGGCGACAGTAAGCGAGGCCAGATCAAAAACTCCGGCGGCTCGGACGTCCGCCAGCAAGTCCGCGGTGCGTTCGACGGCGCGAGCCTCGGCTTGCACCCATCCAAGTACCAGCACGGTTGGCTCATCCAGCGAGTCGCCAAAGCGAAGGACGCCTTCGGTCAGGCTGCGCAGCGCGTCGGTGAGATCGTCACGAACGGCGGAGCGGGCCTGGTTCATCCAGCGAGTCTGCCGGGGCAGCGCGCCGACTCGCTCCCACAGCCAGCCGAGATCCAACCGATCGAATACTCCCCAGTATATTCTCGCGACGTCGGTGACTGATCGGCCGTAGGCATCGGCGAGGTCGACGATGTCGAACGCCGCATGCAGCCGACCCCACACCGCGGCGCGATCGGCCAAAGCCTCGCTCACCCCTACGGCGAGGTGATCACCACGGAGCCGCTGAAGTTCTCGACCGATCGTGCCATGAGCGAAGACCTCAAGGTTGTCAGCCAGTGCCTCGACGCCATCGGAAAACTTCTTGATGCTCTGCTCGACCGGTAGCGGACTGCGGTGTCGGCGCAGCATCCACATCGTCGAGCGTTCGGCCACGCGTCGCAGCTCTTGGAACAGGGAGACCTGCCAGTTCGAGTCTGCTAGCGGGCCGAGGTGATCAATGACATCCCACCAACGAGGCAGGCCCAGGATCTGTCGAACGGCAAACCACGCACGGGCAATATCGGCCACCGTCGCTCCCGTCTCTTCCTCCATCCGCTGCAAGAAGGCCACGCCCTGAAGGTTGACCATCTCATTGACCAGCACCGTGGCTTTGATCTCTCGACGGAGGCGATGTCGTTGTATCGATGGAGCCAGGCGAACGCGCATGAGGGGCGGAAAGTATTGCGTCAGCAACGGTGCCATGTAGGTCTCATCGGGCACGCCGCTGTGCAGTAAGCCAGCCACTGCCGTGGTCTTGGCGTAGGCCAGCAACACCGCGAATTCGGGCCCGACCAGCCCGACGCCATCGGCCGCGCGCTCGGTCATCCGCTTGTCGGTGGGCAGAAATTCGATGGCACGGTCGATTAGGCCTTCGGCCTCCCACGAACGAATCGTGCGGGCATGCACATCGGCGAGCGCAAATGCCCCCGCTCGTTCGAGTAGCAGTGCCACGTTCTGATGGTGGTTATCAGCAAGTACCGCTGCGCTCACGTCATCTTGCATCGACACCAGCAGACCGTCTCGATCCTCGGGCGCGAGCTGCCCGGTCTCGATGGCATCGGCCAGTGCGATTTTGATGTTGACTTCATGGTCCGAACAATCGACTCCGGCCGAGTTGTCGATGGCATCGGTGTTGATCAACCCGCCCTTGAGCGCGTACGCCACCCGCCCCAATTGGGTGAAGCCCAGGTTGCCACCCTCCCCCACCATCTGGCACCGAAGGGCCCCGCCGTTCACCCGGATGACATCGTTGTTCTTGTCCCCTACCTCGCTGTTGTGCTCGAGTTCAGACTTCACATACGTGCCGATGCCACCATTCCACAAAAGGTCGACCGGGGCCAGCAGGATGGCCGAGATGAGATCGGTGGGCGTCATCCGGTCGACCGAGAGCTGTAGTCGCGCCTGCATGTCAGGGTGGATCGAAATCGACTTCGCCGAGCGAGGAAATACACCGCCACCAGGCGATATGAGTTCGCGCCCATAGCTGTCCCAGGTTGATCCGCTCAGGTGGTAGAGCCGTTGCCGTTCGCTGAAGCTCACCAGCGGATCTGGGTTGGGGTCGAGGAAAATGTGACGATGATCAAAGGCCGCAATCAGCTGCAGGAAAGCAGACCGAAGCATTCCATTGCCGAAGACATCGCCCGACATATCACCGATTCCGACACAGGTGACGAGGTCACGATCAACGTCGAGCCCGAGGGAGCGCCCATGGCGTCGCACACTCTCCCACGCCCCTTTGGCCGTAATTCCCATGGCCTTATGGTCGAACCCGTGGCTACCGCCCGACGCAAAAGCATCTTTTAGCCAGAAGCCATACTGACTGGCTACCGCGTTGGCCACATCGGAAAATCGAGCAGTGCCCTTGTCAGCGGCCACCACCAAATACACGTCGTCGCCATCGTGACGTACGACCTGCGTGGGGGGCACCACGACTGCGTCGACGATGTTGTCGGTCAGGTCGAGCAGACCGCCGACAAAGGACTGATAGGCGTCGACTCCCGAACCTGACTTCACAAAGAATCCACCCTTGGCTCCGACGGGAACAATCACCGCGTTCTTCACCATTTGGGCCTTCATGAGCCCAAGTACCTCGGTACGGAAATCCTCTCGTCGATCACTCCACCGCAGCCCACCGCGTGCCACATGACCACCGCGAAGATGCACCGCTTCGACGTGCGGCGCGCAGACCCAGATCTCATGTTTGGGTCGAGGCAGCGGCAAGTCGGGCACCTTGGCTGGATCGAATTTGAAGGCCAGAACCCGGGCGCCCCAACGCGTATCGGGTGTACGGAAAGCGTTCGTGCGCATGGTCGCTAGCATCAATTCGAGCACGCCCCGAAGGATGCGGTCTTCGTCGATCGAATCGATCTCATCTAAGCGGGCGCGTACAGCTGCCTCGAACCCCGCCATCTCTGCTTCCCAACTCGATGCTCGAGCAGGATCAAATCGGGCTGCGAACAGTGCGCACAGGGTGCCAACTGTCTTGGGGTGCAGGCACAATGTCTGTTCGACATAGGCCTGCGTGAACGGCGTGCCGATCTGGCGCTGGTACCGGGTGTAGGCCCGTAGGACGTCGATTTGTCGCGCCGTCAGCCCGGCAGCGATCACCAACCGATTAAAGCCGTCGGCCTCGATACCGCCCAGCCACATGCGAACAAAACAGTCCTCCGCCAATGCTCGTATTGCGGGCTCGGCCAGCCGCTCCGGCTGAGGGTGGCGCACACCGAGGGTGTGGACGAATCGCGCTGACCCATTGCCGTCCCCGGTCTGCTCGGACGACTCATCGAGCACCTCGAAGCCAAGCTTCTCCAGCAGCGGCACGATGGCCGACAGGGTGGCCGGTTGGTGCTCCACCTCGATTCGCAGGACAGCAACACCGCTTGCGTCGGGATCGCTGAGATGCACAGAAACGGCGTCTGTGGCCATATACCTGCTCCTCGCATTGGTTACCGACGACGTTGGCGGCAACAATCCCCATGCTATGCCCGCCCTGCCAATTTGCGAGGATACAGGCCAAGGTAAGCCCGGGCGGCAGGGTCGGCTTGGGCCAGCGATGGCCTAGCGACTGGCGAACTGGTCGGGGCGCATCGCCATGATGGCCTCACTGCCTGCGACCGTCTGCTGACACAGCCCATCGACGGTGATCAGCACCTGCTCGTAGAAGAATCGAGCCGTCACCAGCTTGGCCTGGTAGTAGCCGTCCGCGTCACCTCCATCTGAGATTGCGGCCTGTGCGGCGAGGGCCTGCCGACCCATCATCCACCCCCCTACCATATTGGAGACGGCCCGAAGGAACGCTGTTGCACCTGACATGACCGCAACCTGTTCGGTGGAGCCTAGGGCCGTGGCTGTTTTGCGAATACTGCCCACGGCGGCCGAGAGCCCAGCCGCCATCTGGCCGAACTCGGCGCTAGCGAGCTCGGCGGCCGTGGCCTCGACCATATCGAGCATCTGGGCGAACGCCGCACCGCCACGCAAACCCAGCTTGCGACCCACAAGGTCGAGCGCTTGGATGCCGTTCGTACCTTCATAGATGGGAAGGATGCGGGCGTCGCGGTAGTGCTGGGCAACACCGGTTTCCTCGATGAATCCCATGCCGCCGAAGACCTGCACCGCCAGCGACGCCAGTTCGACGGCGAGATCCGTTCCCCAACCCTTGGAGATCGGGGTGAAAATATCGGCGAATTCTTGCGCCTTCTGGCGCACATCGGCGTCGGCGTCATGTTTCGCGACGTCGAGCAGGTTGGCATTCAGATACGTAACACCTCGCACGGCCTCGATCTGCGAGCGCATGGTCAATAGCATTCGACGCACATCAGGGTGCCCGATGATGGTGTCACCGACTCGCCCCCCAATCGGACGTCCCTGCACCCGATCGAGGGAGTACTGCACCGCATCCTGATAGGCGCGCTCGGCGATCGACAGCCCTTGCACTCCGACGGAAAGGCGGGCGTTGTTCATCATCACGAACATGCCACGCATCCCTTGGAACTCTTGGCCCAGTAGATAGCCAACCGCGCCTTCGCCGTCACCGTAGGCCATCACACAAGTCGGGCTGGCCTTGATACCGAGCTTGTGCTCGATGCTCACGCACCGGACATCGTTGGCCGCACCAGGCTCGCCGTTGTCATCCAGGACGAACTTGGGCACAATGAAAAGCGAGATGCCCTTGGTGCCAGCGGGAGCACCGGGCGTACGAGCCAGCACCAGGTGGATGATGTTGTTGGTCATGTCGTGCTCGCCGTAAGTGATGAATATCTTCTGGCCGAAGATGCGCCACGTACCGTCCGGGGCCGGCACAGCTTTGGTCGTCAGCGCGCCAACGTCACTGCCTGCTTGAGGTTCGGTCAGGTTCATCGTGGCGGTCCACTCGCCGCTCACCAATTTGCGCAGGTAGGACTCTTGCTGTTCCTCCGACCCGATGTGGGTGAGCGCGTCGATAGCCCCCTGGGTGAGCAACGGCCCCAGCGCGAAGCCAAGGTTTGCGCTGTTCATCATTTCCTGCATGGCGAGGTTGATGACCCACGGGAAACCGCCGCCGCCGTGATCGGGATCGAACGGCACCGCATTCCAGCCGGCATCGAGGTATTGCTTGTAAGCATCCACGAACCCCGGTGCCGTCGTGACGATGCCCGTCACCGGGTCATGGGTTGAGGTCACAATGTCACCGCTGCGGTTCAGAGGGGCGAAGACTTCCTCGCAGAAACGCCCGTATTCGCTGAGAAGTTCATCAACAGTGGCCGAATCGACGTGGGCAAACGCAGGCAGGGACAGCAACTTTTGCAGGTCCGCCATGGCGTCGAGGGTGAACCGGATATCCCGCACGGGGGCAACGTAAGAAGCCATCCGCCTAGGGTTCCAAAATTGCGCCCCGAGGGCAAACGCCGCCCGTACCGGCTCGCTAAGCGGCGGGATCGGCCAATCGAGCGGCTAACAGTTGGTAGACCGCCTCGCCACAGATCTCGATCAATTCCTCAGCCAAACTTCGATACACCGGGACGTGGCCTACGAAGGCGCCACTGTCGGGTTCGGTGCACCACCAAACGGGGGGTTCATCTCCCCAGTCGGGCCTCGTCCACGGGCGTACCACGTTGACGTCATCCTCGACTGAGACGTGCACCGGCACTTCCCAGCACACGTCTGGTTTCCAATCGAGAGGTCGCTCCCCCAGACTCACCGCCCCGAGATGCAAGGCGCACCCCTCGCCGCCGGCGAACCCAGGCCGATTAAAGAACACGCACGCGCCGTCGACCACCTTGGTATGCCAGCGATCATTGTGCTTGCGCTCGAGCGGCTGGTCGGTGCGGAACTGCCACATACCCTTGGGGATGCAGGCAGCGCTTGCCACCACGTCGAGGGCGTCGCCCTCATCGAAACACTCTGCACCAACCGAACAGCACCCTTGCTTTAGTTCGGGCGCCAACCGATCGAGAATCCCCTGGCATCCCATGCCCCAAATACACGTCCATCGACTGGTGAGAAAGTCGACGTCGAAGCGCCACCGCACGCCATCGTCGGGATCGGTGATGTCTAGCCAGCGCACTTGCATACCGAAACGGTATCGTCCGCCTCGATGTCTCGACTCACCCACCTCGCCCAAGTCAACATCGCCCGCTTGGCCGCACCAATCGACAGCGCGCAATTGGCCCCGTTTGTTGCCGCGCTTGATGAGGTCAACGCGTTGGCGGAACGATCGCCAGGCTTCGTGTGGCGACTGATCGGCGAGGGCAACGACGCCACCAGCTTGCGCCCATTCCCCGACCAGGATGTCATCGTGAACATGAGCGTCTGGACGTCTCGTGATGCCCTCGCCGCCTTGGTCTACCAGAGCGATCACACACGGTTTGTGCGCCGCAGGCGGGAGTGGTTTGGCCAGGTGGAGGGCAGTGCCGTGGTTGGACTCTGGCCGGTACCGGTCGATCACCGGCCGACGCTGGGCGAGGCCCGCGCCCGGCTTGATCACCTCAGTGCCTTTGGACCGACGGCGTTCTGCCAAGGCTTCCGCAGTGATCAGCGTGCCTTGGTTATCGAGCGCACAGATCTGCGCTCGCCGCTTGCGCAGGCCCTTATCGGCGAACTGAACGCTGACATCGAGGCCCGATATCGGGCAGGTGAAAACAACTTCTTCCAGCTCGACCCCGACGAAGTTGCGGCTGGGACCGGTGGATTCTTCGTGGCATGGCTTGATGGTGAACCAGCAGGCTGTGGGGCGGCCCGCACCTTGCCGGATGGCACCGTGGAACTGAAACGGATGTACACCCGCGCCAAGGTCCGTGGCAACGGCATCGGGGCCGCTATGGTGTCGCATCTGATCGGCATCACCCGCGACCTCGGTCGCACACGCATCGTGCTAGAAACCGGCCCGGCGCAACCCGAGGCGATTCGTGTCTACGAACGGGCCGGATTCCGCCCAATCCCACTGTTTGGTCAGTACGTCGGCTCCCTGACCAGCCTCTGCTACACACTCAACCTCGTCTGAGGAGGCAGACCAACTCAGCGACCGAGCAGAGCGCGCCAGTCGGCCTTATAAGCGCTGGCCAGGGCGGCGGGAGTCTGGAGCAGCGAAGACTCGGGCACGCTGTCAACGATGGCGCGACCTTCAGCGTAGTGGTGTGTGGCGTTGTCAACACCTTCGAACGCCTTCTTGCGCATCGCGACCAGGTCAGCCGGGGCCGAAGCGTCAAGGAAGCCGAACATAGTGAAGGCCATGGTGAAGTCGTGGATAACTGGGGCGCGGCTGTAGAGAGACGCCCGTCGCAGGCCAACGTTCAGGCAACCGCGAACAGCAGCCGATGCAGATTCACCCTCGGTGAGGTGCAGGCGATCTCGGAAGCTATTGGCCAGCTTTATGCCATATCCCTGGTCGGGTCCCTGGTTGCCAAGCCCGTCACCCGAAGGCTGCGGACCGACCAGTTCGCCGGGGCGATTGGGCTGCCAGCTCTTGGGTACGTGGTCGTTCGACTCGTACGCCTTGATGCGCTCGGTGGGCGAAACAGGGATGAACTGAGGAGCAGCCATAGCGCCACCTATTGAAGCAGGCCGACCGACCGACGACCCGATCAGTTGATGAGATCTCTTAGGATGACGGTTGTGGGTACCAGTGAAACCGCAGCGGCTCTTGACGAGCTCCGGCTCGTCCTGGCCGGTCATGTCGCCCTCGATGACCAAGAGCAGCGATCAATCGAGGAGTTCCTTCGGCAGCTCGACACGCTCGAACAGCCACTCGATGAGCACGCTGCGACGACGCATGTAACCGCATCGGCCGTGGTCGTCGGCCGGCGCGGCATTCTGCTTCACAGGCACAAGAGGCTCGGCATTTGGATCCAGCCCGGCGGCCACATTGACCCCGGCGAGCACCCGGCTGACGCCGCGCTCCGCGAAGTCGTCGAGGAGACGGGCTTGGTGACGACCCACTTCGGCGGGTCACCGACGATCGTGCATGTCGACGTGCATCCCGCCCCCAAGGGCCACACCCACCTCGACCTGCGCTTTGTGCTGCGTGGTCCGGACGCCGACCCAAATCCGCCCGAGGGCGAAAGCCCCGATGTCGCGTGGTTGTCCTTCGAAGCGGCTCGCCAGAAGGCTGCGGGTGGTTTGGATGGCCTGCTTGGGGCGCTTGTTTTGCCCGTCACCTTGCGAATGGCCCAACCTAGCGACACCACCGGCATCGTCGAGTGTTACCTGGCTTCGTTCGATATTGCCCTTCCGGGCGTACGGGCGCACAGCCCTCAACACATTCGGGCCACGTTCGAGCAGCACTGTCTTCGGGGGCGAAATGTCACCGTTGCACACCATCGACTTGGCATGATTGTCGGCTTTTTGGTCACCTCACCCGGCTGGATCGAGCAGCTCTACATCGATCCAGCCTGGCAGCAGCGAGGCATCGGAGCCGCTCTGCTTCATCGAGCCCAAGCCGACCAACCCAACGGCACCCAGTTGTGGTCCTTCCAGCAGAACACGGTCGCCCGTACGTTCTACGAACGGAATGGGTTCGTCGCGCAGGAGTTCACCGACGGCGCCACCAACGAGGAACGGACTCCCGACGTGCGCTATCGCTGGCCGTCAGTAGCGGCCTCGACCGGGATGTGAAGTAACCCATAGACGACGGTGTCGGCAAGGGCTTGCCACGATGCTTCGATGATATTGGATGACACCCCGATAGTCGTCCACGAGCGCTCGCCGTTGGTGGCATCGAGCAATACACGCGTCACGGCCCCGGTAGCCGCGCCGCCGTCGAGGATACGAACCTTGTAATCCGTCAAATGGATAGCCGCCAGCTCGGGATAGCCGGGCAGCAACGCGTGGCGAAGCGCTGTGTCGATGGCGTTGACCGGGCCATTCCCTTCGGCGATGTGTACCGACCGCTGACCATCGACGTGGATCTTTACTGTGGCCTCCGTGCTGAAGGTGCCGTTGGGCAGCTCGTCGGTGATGACTCGCATCGACTCGATTTCGAAGAACGGCTGCGACCATCCGGTCGCCCGCCGCATCAACAGCTCAAGCGAGGCATCAGCGGCCTCGAAGTGATAGCCGTCATGCTCTAGCCGTTTCAGTTCGTCAATGACGTTATTGATAACGGCGCCGTCCATGGGGATGCCGAGCTCATCGGCCTTGATCTTGATGGTGGCCTTCCCGGCCATCTCCGACACGACGAACCGGGTGCCGTTGCCGACCGACTCTGGCGAGACGTGCTCGTAGGCATCCCGAGCACGCACGATGGCCGACACATGCAGGCCGGCCTTGTGGGCGAAGGCCGAGGTGCCGACATAGGGCGCCTGGATGTTGAGCGGACGATTGACCAACTCGGCAATGTGATGGCTGACCGAGGTGAGCAATTCCATTCGCCCCTCGGGCAGAGTGGCGAAACCCATTTTCAGCGTGAGGTTCGGGATCACCGTCGACAGGTTGGTGTTTCCGGTGCGTTCGCCCAGGCCATTGATGCAGCCCTGCACGTGGCGAGCACCCGCACGCACGGCCGCCTGAGCGTTGGCCACGGCACAGCCGGTGTCATCGTGGCAGTGGATGCCTATGGTGACATCGGGGCCGAAATGGGCGTGGACATCGCCCACGGCCTGCTCGACCTCGTGCGGCAGACTGCCACCGTTGGTGTCGCACAGCACCAGATGTGACGCACCCTTTTGTACGGCCGCCTCGAGCACTTGCAGACTGAACTCGGGATTGCGCTTGTAACCATCGAAGAAGTGCTCGGCGTCCACGAGCACTCGCTTGCCGTTGGCTACCAGGTATTCGACCGAGTCAGCGACCATGGCCACGCCCTCATCGAGAGTGGTCATCAGGGCCTCGGTGACGTGATAGTCCCAGCACTTAGCCACGATGCACACCGTCGAGGTGCCTGCAGCCAGGAGGTTGGCGAGAGTCGGATCCTGATCGACCTTGCCCTTCACCCGTCGGGTCGACCCGAACGCAACCAGGATGCTGGTCTCCAGCTGCAGCTCTGTGGCGGCACGACGAAAGAACTCCTCGTCCTTCGGGTTGGCGCCGGGCCATCCCCCCTCAATGAAGGTGACGCCCAGGCGATCGAGCTGCTCGGCAATGCGCAGCTTGTCTTCCACCGTGACCGAAACGCCTTCGAGCTGGCAGCCGTCACGAAGGGTGGTGTCGAAGATTTCTACCTGTTCCATTGTGTCCTCCATCGGTACTTGGGCGGGAAAAAGCAAGAACCGCCCCTCAGGGGCGGTTCTTGGCGCACGTCGTGAACGGACGTGCGCTACGAAATAATGATGATCGCGGCGGGAGCAAAGGCGTTGATCACCTTGACAGTGTGCCACGGCGGTACATCTCCGTCAACGTCATAGTGATCTACAGTCCTCGCCCATGATCGTGATCTCCGGCACATTCCACCTCAAGTCCCAGGAGGCGGACCGCGCCATCGAAGCCATGTTGACCATCCAACGGGCGAGTGTGCAGGAGGTCGGATGTGTGCATTATCGATTCATGCGCAGCTTGGAGGATGCCGATGTGCTGCACGTTTCTGAGGAGTGGACGACGCTCGACGCCTTAGGCGGGCACTACGGCACCGCCCACGTCGCCCATTTCAACGGCGTGTTCCCGGACTACCTGTCCGCTCCCGCCCAGGTCGACATGTACGACGCTGCCAACAAGCGACCCTTGCGCGACCCTCGCTGACTCGCGCGTCCTTAGACCGCACTAGGCAAGCTGGTGGAGCCAGTGGTGGGTATCGGTATCCCGGCCGTACTGGATGTCGATCAGCTTCTTGCGGAGGCGCATCGTGAATTCCCCGGCCGAACCATTTCCAACCTCGCCGTCGCGCCAAACCAAGCGACCGACCGGCGTCACCACAGCAGCGGTGCCGCATGCGAAGACTTCCTTGATCTCGCCCGAGGCCACGCCCGTCTTCCAATCATCGATCGAGATCTGGCGTTCCTCAACCTTGAGGCCGAACTCGGCACCGAGCTGCAGGATGGAAGAACGGGTGACACCTTCGAGGATCGTGCCCGAGGTCTGCGGAGTGACGAGGCGACCATCAGCATGCACAAACCACAGGTTCATGCCACCGAGCTCTTCCACCCACTTGTGCTCCTCGGCGTCGACGAACACCACTTGGTCACACCCTCGTTCGCTTGCCTCGATCTGGGCCGCCAGTCCGGCCGCGTAGTTGCCACCACATTTGGCCGCGCCAGTACCGCCCATGGCTGCACGGGTGTAGTCCGATGACAACCAGATGCTGACGGGATGCACCCCACCCGAGAAGTACGACCCGACCGGGGAGGCGATCACCATGTAGCGAACCTCGGCCGACGGGCGCACGCCCAGGAACACCTCGGACGCGAACATGAACGGCCGCAGGTACAGGCTGTTCTCCCCGCCCGACGGCACCCAATCCAGGTCGATGTCGACGAGCTGGCGGATCGATTCTACGAAGAGATCCGTCGGCAGCTCTGGCAGCGCGAGACGCTTGGCAGATCGCTGAAAACGCTCGGCATTGGCCGTCGGCCGGAACGTCCAGACTGACCCATCGTCGTGACGGTATGCCTTCATGCCCTCGAAAATCTCCTGGGCATAGTGCAGCACCGACGTCGCTGGATCCATCGGAATCGGTCCGTAGGGGTCCACCCGAGCGTCGTGCCACCCATCCGCAGCGGTCCAGGTGATCGACACCATGTGGTCGGTGAAGTACTTGCCGAACCCCGGATTCGTCAGGATTTCGTGGCGACGTTCGGCGGCTGCTGGCCGCGTGCTTTGCTCAATCCGAAAGTTCAACATTGGCTGGCACGATAGTCGAAGCGATCCGACCTGCCTCTGAATTCTGGCCGCTACAGCCGGGCGGCGATCTGGTCGGCGACCTCGGCGGTCGTGCCCGACGTCGGCGAGTCGCAAGCTGCACGGATGCGATCGGCGGCAGCCGACTCACCCAAGAAATCGAGCATGAGCGCGGCCGACAAGATCGCTGCGGTCGGGTTGGCCTTGCCCGTACCCACAATGTCGGGCGCTGAGCCATGCACGGGCTCGAACATCGACGGACCAGTACGCGCCGGGTTGAGGTTTGCCGACGAGGCCAGCCCGATACCTCCCGACACCGCACCGCCAAGGTCGGTGAGGATATCGCCGAACAGGTTATCGGTCACGATGACGTCATAACGGCCCGGATCCTGCACAAAGTAGATGCACGCGGCGTCAACGTGATTGTAGGCGGTCTTTACATTCGGGTATTCGGCGGCCACATCGTTGAAGGCACGTTGCCACAGGTCGCCAGCAAAGGTGAGCACATTGGTTTTGTGTACCAACGTGACGTGATTTCGCCGGGTGACGGCCATCTCGAAGGCGTACCGAATCGCTCGCTCGGCGCCCATTCGAGTGTTCACCGAACCCTGCGTGGCTACCTCGTTCGGTGTGCCCTTGCGCAGGACGCCGCCCTCGCCAACGTAGGGCCCTTCGGTATTCTCACGGATGACCACGAAGTCGTGCGGCACCGAGCCACCGGGCGCGATCCCCTTGAACGGCCGCTGATTCACATAGAGATCGAGTTCGAAACGCATCTTCAGCAACAGGCCACGCTCGATGACTCCAGGCGGCACTTCGGGTGTGCCAACCGCGCCGAGCAGGATCGCGTCGTAGTTGCGCAGCTCGGCCAAGGTCTCATCGGGCAGGATCACGCCATCTCGCAGGTAGCGGGCGCCGCTCAAATCGAAGTCGGTTGTCTCCAGCTGAACCCCCGATGCAGCGACCACCTTGAGCGCTTCGGTAATTACTTCCGGACCTATGCCGTCGCCGCCGATGATCGCAATCTTGTGTGCCATATGGCCGACAGGCTTGCAATGACTCGTCCGCGTCGTCAAGCGGGCCAGTAACCTAGGTTCCTATGTCCGACGTGACGCACCTTTCACGAAGCGCGTACGAGCGCCTCCAAGCCGAGTATTACGACCTCACAACCCGGGCTCGTATTGAGATCGCCAACGCTATCGAGCGTGCCCGTGAGATGGGCGATCTGTCCGAAAACGGGGACTATCACGCCGCGAAAGACCAGCAGGGCATGCAAGAGGGTCGCGTAAGGCAACTGAAGAAGATGCTCGAATTCGCCGAAGTCGTCGACAATTTGGAAGAGGGCGTGGTGGCCGTGGGCACCATCGTTACCCTTGTCTATGGGGGCGACGACGAGGACATGGCTGAGACCTATCTCGTCGGCAATCTCGAAGAATCCAGCGATGAGTTCGAGATCGTGTCACCCGGCTCCCCCATGGGGGGCGCACTGATCGGCGCTCGTCTGGGTGAAACCGTGGGCTATCAGGCGCCCGGGGGGCAGATCCGCGTCAAAATCCTCGCGGTACGGCCTGCCTGACCATCGTGACTGACCGGCTGATTCGGGACACCGCCGGGCGGATCGATCCGCCCGCACCGGCGCTTCCCAATGGCCGCGCCCTGTTGCTACCCCAGCGCGGCACCACCCTGGTCCGCGAAATCCCCGGCCCGCCCGGCGCTCCCACCGTGGTGTTGTTGCACGGTTGGACCGTCACCGCCGATCTCAATTTCTTCCCGGCCTACCCCGCACTGGCCGAGCGCTTCCGGGTGATCACCATCGATCATCGCGGCCACGGTCAAGGGATACGCAGCCCCGAACAATTCCGACTCGAGGACTGCGCCGACGATGTGGCGGTATTGCTCGATGAACTCGCCGTCGGTGGGGCCCACATCGTCGGCTACTCGATGGGCGGCGCCATCGCGCAACTTGTCTGGCAACGCCATCGGCACCTGGTACGGGGCCTGGTGCTGTGCAGCACGGCTCGGGCGTTCAATGTGTCCAAGGGCGAGGCCATCAGCTTCTTCGGCCTTGCCGGCCTGGCAGCCTTCTCGCGCATGGCACCGGAACAAGCCCGAGCGTGGATGACCGAGCAGTTCATCCAACGCAAAGGCCGTTCGTATCAAGACTGGGCGCTGGAACAGGTACGTGAGAACGACATCACCAAGATGCTGGAAGCCGGCTACGCCATCGGCCAGTTCTCATCACGCCCCTGGATCGGGGGCGTGACGGTGCCATCTGCAGTGATCGTGAGCATGCAGGACCGCACCGTGCCCGCAGGGCGCCAGCTGCGACTGGCCGAGAGCATCCCCGAGGCCAGCATCTACCGGGTACCGGCTGGCCATGACGCTTGTTTCGCGGCCGCCGAGGTTTGGGTGGCGGCACTGATCA